>JBFFLO010000007.1:0-21530 GCA_041554895.1 Lutimonas sp.
TTTGGCCCTGAAGCTCTAAAAAAACGATCATGCTTTTTCAAAGTCTACAGCGACCACTTTGTATTCAGGAGTTAGGGTGAATTCGTCACCGACATTTCCTGTAAGCATATTTATAAATATTTCAGGTTGATGAAATGTGGTGCGCACAACTCCGGGTTTCACAAGATAGGTGAGTTTCACAGGAATGATAACACTGCCCCGATCTGAAAATATTTTCACTTTGTCATCTGCTTCAATCTCCTTTTCTGCGGCATCCAGCGGGTTGACCTCTAAATAGTCCATCGGTGATAATTCCTGATTATCTGTTCTTCTCGTCATCGTTCCGGCATTGTAATGCTCCAATTGCCTGGCCGTTGTTAATATATAAGGATACTTCTTTCTGTGTTCTACCAATTCAGGGGTTTCTTCAAAGTCAAAGTGATGGAATTTGCCTTTACCTCTTTTAAAAGCGCCATTTTGATGGATGATTTTGGTGTCGGTTCCATCTTCAAGAATTGGCCATTGTAAGCCGTTTTCCCCTAATCTTTGCCAGGAGACTCCTTTCATAAAAGGAATAACCCCGGCAATTTCTTCCAGTATTTTTTCAGCATCGTAAACAGGGCCAGTTGGTTGCTTATAACCAAGCCTGTACATCATGTCAATGATCATCTGTCCGTCAGGCTTGGTGTTTCCAACAGGCTCAATGACCTTGTTGACCCTTTGCACCCTTCTTTCACCATTTGTAAATGTTCCATTCTTTTCGAAATAAGAACTTGCAGGTAAAACCACGTCAGCCATTTCTGCAGTAGCCGACATAAATAATTCCTGAACAATGAGAAGGTCAAGTTGTTCCATGGCTTTTCTGATATGCATGGTGTTTGGATCTGTCATAAGGGTATCTTCACCCATGATCCATAAGGCCTTGAATTTCCCTGATATTGCTGCATCAAGCATTTCAGGAATTTTTAATCCTTCCTTCTCGGGCATGCTCTTTATTCCGTACTTGCTGGCATAATAGGCCTGAATTTCAGGATCGTTAACATCCATATAGCCGGCTCCCTGATGGGGTTGCACACCCATGTCAGCCGCTCCCTGGACATTGTTTTGTCCTCTTAAAGGATTGAGGCCAACGCCAGGCCTTCCTATATTGCCTGTCATCATTGCCAAATTGGAAAGCAACATGACTGTTTTACTGCCTTGAAAATGCTCGGTAACTCCCAGGCCATGAAGTTCCATGGCATTGTTAGAACCGGCATAAGCCAATGCTGCTTTTTTAACCAGTTCTTTTGAAACACCTGTAAGTTCTTCCAATTGGTCCATGTCAAGTGAGATGACATGCGTATAAAATGCATCGTATTGTTCTGTAAACTTCTTGATAAAGTCACTTTTTACTTTGCCTTCTTTGACTATATAATGGCCCATCATGTTCAGAAGGGCAACATTTGTTCCAGGCCTTAACTGCAGGTGATAGGTGGCCAATTTAGCAAGGCTTGTTTTCACCGGATCAACAACGATACTGGTAATACCCTGCATAAATAACTGTTTGATCTTGGCCCCGGTAACCGGATGGGCTTCGGTTGGGTTTGCACCAAACAAAAGGATACAATCTGCCTGATCAAGATCCACAACAGAATTTGTTGCGGCTCCTGTGCCAAAAGCTTTTTGCATGCCATAGGCCGTAGGAGCGTGACAAACCCTGGCACAACCATCAATATTATTGGTGTTCAGGGCTACCCTTGTCATTTTTTGCATAAGGTAATTTTCTTCGTTGCATGCTCTCGAGGAAGAAATACAGCCAATGGCGTCTGCTCCATAAGTATTTTTCACTTTGAGAAGGCCTTTGGTCATAAAATCGTAGGCTTCATCCCAGGTAACCACCTCAAATTCTCCATTTTTCTTGATCAAAGGGTCCCTTAAACGGTCAGGGTGGTTATAAAATTGAAAAGCAAACCTTCCTTTCAAGCAAGTATGTCCCTGGTTGACTTCTGCTGTTTTTGGTGCCTGAATACCTTTGATTTCCCCATCGATAACCGATACATCCAATTGACAACCAACGCCACAATAGGTACAGGTCGTTCTAATCGTTTCATCCGGAACAAGTGTTTTTGTACCAAACTTATCAGTTAAAGCTTCTGTTGGGCATGTTTGAACACAAGCCCCACATGAGACACAAGCCGACAGGTCAAAATTGGTATCAAAGCCTTTGATGATATGGGTGGCAAAACCTCTTCCGCTCATACCCAATACCATTTCTCCTTGAATTTCTTCACAGGCCCTGACACAACGATAACAATTGATACACTGTGAGAGATCGGATTTGATATAAGGATGTGAATTGTCTTTTTCCAGTGTTGGTTTTGTCTTTCCCTTGGGATAGCGAACATTGGGTATACCTATTTCTGCGATGGTTTTTTGAAACTCTGTCGGCTTCTTTCCAAGCTCGGGAAAAACTTTGTCTGACGGATAATCAGTAAGGACCAATTCAACAATGTTTTTTCTTAATCTTTTTATTTTTTCCGTTTGATGGTAAATATATGCTCCCTCGAAAACGGGTGTATGGCATGAAGCAACCGTTTTAGCCAATCCTCCTGGTTCACGTGCTACTTCCACCGAACATACCCTGCAGGATCCAAAATTTTCGAGGCGCTCATCCTGGCACATCGTCGGGATCGCATCTTGATTTTCAATTCTTCTCACGAATTCCAGCATGGTTTCATTCGCTTCGGCCTGGTGGGCAATGTCATTTAAATATACTTTCATAGTCATTAGGATTGAAAATAGGATTTTAATTCTGGTTGAAAGTACTGAAGTGCATTCTTAATAGGTAGGGGAACACCGCCGCCTAAAGCACATAAAGAGCCTATCTCAAGGGTTTCTATAAGGTCATCAAATAATTGCCGGTCAATTTTATAACCTTCATTTTGAGCCTTTTCCAGCATTTCGTAACCCCGAAATGATCCAATACGACATGGATAACACTTTCCACAGCTTTCTTCAGCAGTGAACTGGAGCAGATGCGTCATATACTGTACCATGGGAAAATCGTCTGGAATGGAAACCACGCTGGCATGGCCCAGCAAAAACCCGGCTTTGTGAAGCGACTCAAAATCCAGTTGTAATTCATCGATCTTACCTGAAGGAACTATACCTCCAAGTGGCCCGCCAATTTGAAAGGCCTTTATGTTCGATTTTTGGCCCTGACCATATGTATCAAAAACAACCCTCAAATCAGTACCCATTTCTATCTCATAGATACCGGGTCTGTTAAAGTAACTATCTAAGGAAACCAGTTTGGTTCCGGTAGATTCCGGAGTCCCCAAAGCAGCAAATGCCATCCCTCCACGATCAAGGATCCAGTGAATATTGGCAAAAGTTTCAACATTGCTTAGTACAGTCGGTTTGCCAAATAATCCATATTGAGCCGGGTAGGGTGGTCTTACCCTGACTTCAGGCCTCAAGCCTTCTATGGAATTTAGCAGGGCAGTTTCTTCCCCGCAAACATAACTGCCCTGGCCACTGATGATTTTAAATTTAAAATCTTTGATAAGGTGATGGGTGTTCAAGTAGTTTATCGCCTTTTCCATGGCAAGGATAGATGCTGGATATTCTCCTCTGATGTAAAGAACCCCTGTATTAGCTCCGACACATAATCCAGACACATACATGCCAAACAGGACTTTAAACGGTTGCTGCTCCATAAGATACATATCACTATAGGCGCCAGGATCTCCTTCGTCTGCATTGCAAACAATATATTTTTGATCATTAACTTCCTTGGATACGGCGTCAAGTTTAAACCAAAATGGAAACCCGGCACCGCCACGACCTCTCAGTTTTGATGATTTTAACTCTGCTATGGTACGCTCATGGTTTTTTGCAAATTTGTCGGCCAGTTTAAAAAAAGCATGTATATCATCAATTGGACCCGTAAGTACATGTGTTGAATTCGCTCCAACATGGTATTTATTTTCTAGTTGATCGGTATTGGGTTCGGAAGACAGCAGGTTCTCCAGGTCTTGTTTTGATCTTATTGAATAAGTGCGATCCTGATACATAACAGCCCCGTTGCTATGGCAATGTCCGACGCAGGCGGCATGACCTATTGCTTCTTTCTCAAAATGAGGCTCCAGCAAGGTTTGTAATTGGTCCTGGGATCCGGCAACCATGCAAGCGGTACCATTGCAAACCCTAATTTTTTTATTTCTTTCACCCGGCTTGATAAAGTCGTAAAAAGATGCAGTACCAAGTACGACAGAATCATCTATAAAAAATTGTTTAGACAGTTGATGAAAAGCTGCTTCACTGCCATCATTTTTTGATAATTCTGCTATTTTTTCAAACAGGTTATACTCTAGTCCTTTTCTTGAAGAAAGAGATCGGACGCTCTTATTAGCCATGGTGTCATTTTGAATATTAAAAATAAAAATAAGAAATAAATTGGGTATGTAGGAGGCAAGGGTGTTAAACTTTTTTACATTCGATCATTATGGCATTGTCTTCTAAATCGGTTGTGAAGAAGAGGAAATCGTCCCCACCCTCTTTAATGCCAGTTTTTTTCCTTATCTGTGCCACCGAATCATGAAAATTTCTGATCGTAATATTGGCTTTTTTCGAACCGAAATCCCTTTTGATCTGTTTTTTATTGTATTTGTAAACGGCAATGATTTTAAAACTTCTTCCCGGAAAATCAACAAGAATATCTGAGGTATATAAATGACTGTTTACATGAATTTTATGTATTTTTAACTGAGCAGAAACTTCATTAAAAAGCCCTGATTTCAGAATGGCGGAATTGGGCTCGAACAGGTATTTTCTGGCCATGGAAAAGCTAGGTTCCTCATGGGAGGGAAATACGCCTTCAAATACATCTTTTTTTTCTTTGCTAATGTTTACAGCTTTTAGACGGCAAGGACCTTTGTGTCCTTTATGGATCAAAACAATCAATTCCTTGACCTCATTTTTTACAGCCACAACCTGGATTTCTTGTACAAATGGCAGCTTGCTCACTATAGATGCGATATCTAAAAATGGCGATAATTTGATCATCAAATTGTTCGAATGTTTCAAAAAAGTTTCCAGATGTAAGGTGATATCGGGTAAACAATCTTCAAGTCTGAAAACCTTTGATTTCAAGTCATTTCTTCTGGACGGATCAATATAGATCCAATCATAATGCAATGCAGTATTTTGAAGAAAAGAAATGCCATCTTGGTTATGACAATCGATGTTTTTCACCTCCATCAAACCGAAATTGTAGCTAACGATTTCAGACAGTTCTTTATCTATTTCGCAATGAGTGACCAGATCAAACCTTTTCGCGAAAAAATAGGCATCAACGCCAAATCCCCCTGTGAGATCAATCAGGGATTGGCCCGATAAAAGCATTGATTTGTAATGAGCCGTAATTTCTGAAGAAGTCTGCTCTATGCTGACAGCCTTTGGATAATAGATTTTTCGGGTTTTAAACCAGGTAGGGAGCTTGGAATAACATTTGGATTTGCTCAGTACTTGTTGTGCCAGGTCTTGTATGCTGATTCCTTCAAAGGGAGAGCCCTTTAATATCAAAGTAGGGAGATCAGTTTTTAAATTCGCATCAATAAAATCTTGTACGTCACTATGTAATAGTTTTTTGTTCAAACTAATCGAAGCCTTTTGTCAATGATTTTACTATTGGGTTATCTGAAAGAAATTCTTTTAGGATAACTTTAATTACAGTGTAGGATGGGACGGCGAATATCATTCCGGTTATACCAAACAATAAGCCGCCAATTACAATGACCAAAAAAATTTCCAAAGGATGAGACTTGACACTTTTAGAAAATATGATGGGCTGGCTGAAAAAATTATCGATCAGTTGCGCGATGATATAGCCAAATAGCACATATGTAGTAACTGGAAGTATATGGGTTTGGAAATCATATTCCAAACTACTGGTCATCGTTAGCAGAACCATCAAAACGCCGCCGATCAAGGGACCGATATAGGGGATTAAATTTAAAAGCGCACATAGAAAAGCAATGACCACGGCACTTTTGATGTCGAAAATCAATAAAGTGACCGAGTAAATAGCAAATAGTATAGAAATTTGGATGATCAAACCTATAAAATACCTGGATAAAAGGTCGTTGATCTTTTTTAAGGAACTCAATATTTTGTCCTCATTGCGATCGGGCGTAATAAGAATGAAAAAATTATGCAAAATCCTGTTGTCTTTTAAAAAGAAAAAAGTGATAAAAAGCACTGAGAAAAGCCCCATGCTGAAGGTTCCGACCACTCCCATGACCGAATTCAACAAACTGGGAATAGAGGCGATATTAGAGGTTAAATCAATATTTTTCAAGTCACTGAATAAATTGATTCTTCTGGCTGAAAAGAAAACATCTATTTCATGAAAAAGATTAAACATTGTTCTTCTTAATTCCTCGGTGTTCAATAAAGATATATTGTGCCCTTGCTCTTTGATCAATGGGATAAACATTGAAACAATGCCAAAAATAATCATTAGAAAAAGCGACATGGTTATGATCACGGCCAAAGTATTTGGCAATTTGAGCCTGTTTTTGAAAAAACCCAAAATAGGTCTTGCAATTAACGATAGCACCATCGCTATTAACAAATAAATGAGGACGCTTTGAATTTTGTAAAGAAAAAACAGAAACAAAAGAACACCCACAATGACGGCTAACGCTCTTAAAATTCCATTGGCAATGACTCTTGCATTCATGCTATTGATTTAGTATTTGATTTTGCCGTAAATATAGAAATAAATGTAAGAAGTTTGAGCTTGTGTTATATTATTCTGCTCTTTTGAGGACCATGGATTCACCATCTCCATTATAAAGGATCAGGCCATCTGAAATCTTGTAAGTCATGCTTTTCCCCATAAAACTATTTATGATTTTTTCACTGATTTCCATATCAGGGCAAGCCGTTAAAGTCCTTGCTGCCTGGCCGAACATGATTTTGTTCAATTTGAATTTTACAGGCCCATGAAATGAATTGCATCCATCATTACCCGAGAAGGTTTGTTTGTAAAGATCAATGGATAGTACAGGTTGTTTTATGTTGAAGGAATCAGGGTCAATTTTTAAGCTATCTATATTGTTAATGACCCAGTTGCCACTCAATTGGGTATCAGGTATAAAATCACCACACCCGTTGAGAATGGTTTTATCATTTTTGCCTTTGAGTTTCAAACTAATATCAAGGGAATAATCAGAGGTGTCTCCAGATATCTTATCACCGCAGGTCTTCTCTACCATTTGAATGATCATTTCGCCTTTTTCTGAAACTGCTCTGTAATCAATAATCTTAGGATCGATACAGGGTAACGGGGTCACGTCATGCGCACTGAAGTAAAGCCCGTCGGTTGTTTGAAATCGCATAAAACCTGACTGATATATACTTAAAGACCATCCCGGTTCTTTTCCTTGAGCATAAAAAACAACCCCTTCTTTCCATTTTTGTCTAAATAAAGGGGTTTTTGGATCGTCAGCATCAAAAATGCCCTCATGCTCATCGGCCGCACCTGTGACAGGAACATCAGACAAACCTGACTGAACGTCTTTTTGCTTTAGTTCATTGTGCATTTGTTGATGGCGCATGGCATGCAGGTTTTGCATACCAGTTTCAGAATTGGAGCTAGAAGATGAACCACAGGAAAAACAAATTAAGGAAATGAAAAAAGTGGTAAAAAGACAGGATTTCATCGCTGAGTATTAATGTTGATTACTTTATTAGATCTATTTCTTTTAAACAAAAATATCATTTATTATAGAATTGAAACTTTTGTCTTGTAAAAAATATATTCACAAGATTGAATGTTCAAATCCAAAAACAATCCATAATTTTAGAATCTAATGATCAAATATATTGTAATGAAAAGTTTTAATGCATTAATCATCTGCCTCTTATTTTACGTTTCAGCTATTGCTCAAGACGCAACAGCCATAAATAAAGGATTGCGCGCGACAATTGAAGAGTTGAAAGATTTCGTTTCTCTGCCCAATGATGCGATCCATCCTGATGACATGGATCAGAACCTTGCCTGGCTTAATGAAAAATTTAGTGAAAGGGGTTTTAACACCAAATTAATTTCTACAAGTGGTATTCCTTTATTCTTTGCACAATTGTCAAATGAAAAAAGTGATGCTCCAACGATGTTGATTTATATGCATTTTGATGGACAGTCTGTTGATAAATCAAAGTGGCATCAAGAGGATCCTTATAAAGTAGTATTGAAAGAAAAGGATGGAGATCAGTGGAAGGACCTGGAATGGCATATGCTCAGAAAGGAGATAAACCCGGAGTGGAGGCTTTTTGGAAGGTCTACTTCCGACGATAAGGGCCCCATAGTCATGTTATTAAATGCCATTGACATGTTAAGGGCTGATCAGCAAGAGATTCCTTTTCACATAAAAGTTATTTTGGATGGGGAGGAAGAAAAGAGCAGTAAACCCCTGCCTCAGGCTGTAAAGGATAATCGAGACCTGTTGGAAGCTGATATTTTAATAATCAATGACGGTCCGGTTCATCCTTCCAATAACCCGACCTTAGTATATGGATGCAGAGGGATAACCTCTATGAGTGTAACCACTTTTGGACCTATTAACCCGCAGCACAGCGGCCATTTTGGCAATTACGCGCCAAACCCGGGCTTTAGGTTGTTTCATTTACTCGGAAGCATGAAAGATGAGAATGGCAGGGTGCTGATAGATGGCTATTACGATGGGATTGAACTGGATGAAATGACACAAGAAGTACTAAGAAGCGTACCTGATGATATCGCTGCGCTTCATGAGAGATTAGCGATCCACACCCCTGAGGCGGTTGGGGCTTTTTATCAGGAATCCTTGCAATACCCTTCACTGAATATTCGGGGTTTGTCCTCAGGATGGGTAGGCGATAAGGCAAGAACCATTGTCCCTGAGAAAGCTACTGCAGAGATAGACTTAAGGCTGGTCGTGGAAACAGATGGTTCCAGATTAAAATCCCTGGTGAAGGATCATATAGAAAGCAAAGGATATTTTATTGTTGATCGATTGCCAACGCATCAAGAGCGCATGACATACCCCTTGATCGCTATGGTTAAGGAAGGACCGGTAACAGATGCGTTCAGGACTGATTTGAATGATCCTTATGGAAAATGGATGGAAAAGGTCTTACAGGATACTTTCAATGAAAACCTCGTGAAGATAAGGACTATGGGAGGAACGGTCCCTATTGCACCTTTTATAAATGAGTTAAATATTCCGGCAATTATTTTGCCTTTGGTCAATCCTGATAACAACCAGCACAGCCCTAATGAGAATCTAAGGCTTGGGCAAATCAATTATGGGCTCCAGGTATTTTACAACCTTTTAAGCACTGAAATTAACTAAGGAGGTTTTTATAAAAATGATGAGGCCTATTTGTATTCGCTCACAAAATGTAGTTTTACGCTGGGATATTTTTGTTGTGTCATTTGCACGGTAAAGGCAGAATCTGCTAAGAAAACCAAATGTCCTTTTTTGTCTTTGGCAAGATAGCGTTGTTTGACCCTTTTGAATTCTTTAAACTCTTCACTTTGTTCATTTTCCGGGGCTACCCAGCATGCCTTATGCACGTTCACGTTCTCATAAGAACATTGGGCGCCGTATTCGTGTTCCAGCCTGTATTGTATTACCTCAAACTGAAGAGCGCCAACGGTTCCGATAACCTTTCTCCCGTTCAGGTCAAGTGTAAAGAGTTGGGCCACACCTTCATCCATGAGCTGATCAAGCCCTTTAGATAATTGCTTGGCCTTCATTGGATCAGCGTTATTGACATACCTAAAGTGCTCGGGTGAAAAGCTGGGTACTCCTTTGAATTCCAAAACTTCACCCTCAGTAAGCGTATCTCCAATCTTAAAATTTCCGGTATCATGCAGGCCAACTATATCGCCGGGAAAAGATTCATCAACGATTTCCTTTTTCTCTGCAAAAAAAGCATTGGGGCTTGAAAATTTCATTTTCTTACCCAGTTTAACATGCAAATAGTTGGTGTTCCTTCTAAAAACCCCTGAAACAATTTTGACAAATGCCAGTCTGTCTCGATGTTTCGGATCCATATTTGCATGAATCTTAAACACAAAACCTGTAAATTTCTTTTCCTTGGAATCAACGAGTCTGATGTTTGACATTTTTGGCTGAGGAGGAGGAGCAATTTCTATAAAACAATCCAATAACTCTTTTACTCCGAAATTGTTCAAGGCAGAACCGAAGAAAACAGGTTGTAATTCTCCACGAAGATAGGCGTCTGTATCAAATTCAGGATACACCTCACTGATCAACTCCAATTCATCTCGAAGGGTCTCGGCCGCAGATTCCCCGATCATTTTATCAAGTTCAGGATCGTTGACATTGGTAAACTCTATCCCGTTAGATACTTTTTGCTTGGCATCGCCAGAAAACAGGTTTAATTTTTTATCCCATATATTATAAATGCCTTTAAAGTCGTATCCCATACCAATTGGGAAGCTTAACGGGACCACTTTTAAACCCAATTTTTGCTCTACTTCATCCAGCAAATCAAACGCATCTTTTCCTTCTCGATCAAGTTTGTTGATAAAAACGATCATTGGAATTTTTCTCATCCTGCATACTTCAACCAGCTTTTCTGTTTGTTCCTCAACACCTTTGGCAACGTCAATTACAACAATGACACTGTCTACTGCAGTTAAGGTCCTAAAAGTATCCTCAGCAAAATCCTTGTGCCCGGGGGTATCAAGAATATTGATTTTTTTGTCTTTATAGTTAAAGGCCAATACAGAAGTAGCGACCGAAATTCCTCTTTGTCTTTCAATTTCCATGAAATCAGAAGTGGCGCCTTTCTTGATCTTATTACTTTTAACAGCGCCTGCTTCCTGAATGGCACCGCCATAAAGCAAGAGTTTTTCTGTCAAAGTGGTCTTTCCCGCATCAGGGTGAGAAATAATACCAAATGTGCGTCTTCTTTTTATTTCTTGAAGTAAATCCATTATTGAAAATTAGTCCGCAAATATAAGTCAACATTATAAACTTAACATCAGTATTTCGATTTTTTGAATCAATCTATTGGCCGCGCCATAAGATCCCTTTTGTTATTTTCATACAAGATTAATCCATGACCTCTATTTTCATAAAGACATCGTCAATTGGCCATTCGTCACTACCTGCCTCAAGATTTACTATTTTATCTATCGTCTCAAAACCTGAGATCACTTGCCCGATAACGGTGTGTTCTCCATCAAGATGATGCGCTCCTTTTCTGTTTTGGACGATATAGAATTCAAACGCCGTAGAATATTTACGAGGATTGTTCTCCCAGTCTCTTGCCATGGCTATGGCTCCATAGGTATGCCGTCTGTTTTCCCTAAATTCAGGAGGTATTTTATATCGTTCGTAACGGGCCTTAAACCTTTGTGTGTCCAGTCGTTCTGATTCTCCTCCTTGAATAATAAAATCAGGGACCACCCGATAGAAACAAGTTGTATCAAAATACCCCATTTTTGCAAGAAAGATAAAACTCGCCCGATGCAAAGGTGTGTCCTCGAACAATTGAATTGTTATATTGCCAAGTCTTGTTTTGATCACAACCTTGGTTTCTTTATTGCTCGCGCCGTATTTACTTAGAAACAAAACAGCATTTTGCTTATTAATAGAATCGTTTGGCTTTTTTGTCTCCAAGGGGGGGGCAATCTTTTCTTTTTTTAAAACCTTTTCAACAGGAGTTGCACGATCGACTGGTTGGACCTTGTCGTTTATGCAATTTGAATTAAGAAGGAGAAAAAAGGTGGAAAAAAGAATCGGGAAATATTTCATAAAAGTTGTGATGCATAAATTAAAACAAAGATAGAGTAATGAGATAAATGTTTGTATTTTCGCCAAATAAAATAGAAATAAATGAAAGGAATATTGACTTTTTTAATGATAATACTTTGTATTTCAATAAGTTGTAAAGAAAAGGAGAACGACGGATCCAAAAAAAATAGTGAAAAGGAAACTCTTTTTACAGATCTGAATGGGCTGCCGGTTAGCCTGGAGCAATTCAAAGGAAAACGAATACTGGTGAATTATTGGGCTACATGGTGTGTTCCCTGCTTAAAGGAATTTCCGTCTTTGGTTGAAGCTGAAGAATTGCTTTCGGATGAGAATTATGTATTCTTATTCCCTAGCCCGGATAATATTGAAGAAATCAAAACCTTTAATCAAAGCAAAAATTATCCTTTACAGTTTTTGTCCTTAAATCAATCATTGGATAAATTGAATATTTATGCCTTGCCATCAACTGTGATTTACACGACAGACGGATCGGTATATAAAAAAATAGATGGCGCAACAGTTTGGTCATCACCTGAATTAATTGAAATGTTAAGATTAGTACCATGAGAGATATAATAAAATTAGTTTGCCTGTTTTCAGTGGTGCTTCTACTATCGTGTCAGGTAAAAAAAGAGGAGGAGATAGCGTTTAAAGAATTGAGCCCTCCGGTAAGCGACAATTCCATGCAACCCTATTTAGTTGCAAATGGACCAGAATTGTTGATGTCATGGACTGAACAGGAGAATGACGCTGTCTTTGGACTATACTTTTCAGCATACAATAATGGCACATGGAGCGAAAAGTCGGCCATTAAACAGGGCGAGAACTGGTTTGTGAATTGGGCAGATTTCCCGGCTATTTCTGCAGATCATGATAACCTGATTAGTTATTATCTGAAAAAATCTGATACAGAAACCTATGCCTATGATATTTTTTTAAAGCAATCCAATGATTCTGGGAAGTCCTGGAACGTTGAAAATAAGTTGCACAGCGATTCCACGAAAAGTGAACATGGTTTTGTAAGCATCGCTCCTTCAAAAAACAATTCTTTTTTTACCAGTTGGCTAGACGGCAGAAATACAAAAGGTACAGGGCATGATCATGAACAAGGTCAAAGTGATGGGGCCATGCAGATCAGGGTGGCAGAGGTCATGAGTGATGGTGAGATAAGGAATGAATTTGAACTTGATTCTCGAACCTGTGATTGTTGTAATACATCAACAGCATTGACCTCTGACGGGCCAATTGTGGTTTGGAGGGATAGGAGCGATCAAGAAATAAGAGATATCTATTATTCCAAATTCAAGAATGGAATTTGGTCCAAATCCAAACCGGTTTTTAAGGACAACTGGAAAATAAACGGCTGTCCGGTAAACGGGCCCAAAGTTGCGGTTCAAGAGAATTCAGTTGCCGTAGCCTGGTTTACTGCTGCTGATAATGTTCCAAAGGTAAATTTGTCTTTTTCAAAAGATGCGGGTGATAATTTTTTGGAACCACTTACAATTAGTGAAGGAAAAGCAATAGGAAGGGTAGATCTTTTAATGCTGGACCAAGGAACAGCTTTGATCAGTTGGATGGAATCATCAGAAGACCTGGCTTTGGTAAGAATTGCAAAGGTTGGCATTGACGGAATAGTACAAAAAATAATTACTGTTGCAGAAATTTCAGGTGAGCGATCAACAGGCTTTCCTCAAATGGAATTGGTTGGGGACCAAATTTTTATGGCTTGGAACAACTTGGAAGACAACAACACAAAGGTCAAGGTGATTAGCCTTTCTTTGCAAGCGCTAAATTAATATCTTTGTAAAAAAACAGACTGGCTTGGAAGAAAAAGTAATATTGGTAAATGAAAAAGATGATCAACTTGGGCTGATGGGCAAAATGGAGGCTCATCAAAAAGCTGTACTTCACCGCGCTTTTTCAGTATTTGTATTTAATAAAAAAGGGGAATTGTTATTACAGCAAAGAGCTCTTGATAAGTACCATTCTCCCGGTTTATGGACCAACACTTGTTGCAGCCACCAGAGAGACGGAGAAAGTAATATTGAAGCAGGAAAAAGAAGGTTGGAAGAAGAGATGGGTTTTAGCTGTGATCTGGAAGAGCTGTTTTGGTTTGTTTACAAAGCTCCATTCGACAATGGTTTAACCGAACATGAACTTGATCATGTCATGATCGGGTATTATGATCAGGATCCAAAAATCAACAAGGAAGAAGTGGCCTCTTATCAGTGGATGTTGCTCGAAGATGTGAAAAAAGATATCGATATGCGACCTGAACTATATACAGAATGGTTTAAGATAATTTTTAAAGAATACGATCAAAGATTAATATAATATGAGAGTTACTGTTAGCAGAAAAGCGCATTTTAATGCGGCCCATAGGTTGTACAATACAGAATGGACAGATGCCCGAAACGCTACTGTATTCGGAAAATGTGCAAATCCGAATTACCATGGCCACAACTATGAATTGATCGTCTCTGTTAAAGGGAAAATTCATCCTGAAACAGGATTTGTAATGGACATGAAGGTGTTAAAAGATCTGATCAAATCGGAAATCGAAGATCAGTTCGATCATAAGAACCTGAATGAAGAGGTAATCGAATTTAAATCACTTAACCCTACAGCAGAAAATATTTCGGTCGTGATCTGGAACAAATTGCGCCCTAAAATCGAAAAAGAGCTGGAATTGAGCATTACCCTTTACGAGACACCAAGAAATTTTGTAACCTATGATGGAGATCTATGATGAAAAGAATCGCTTATTTTGCCTTGTTAATAGTGTTGATTTTGATCGTATTCTCTGTATTCAGGTCAAGCGCTCAAAACCCTTTGAAAGTAGGGGATAAAATACCTTCCTTTCAGTTAAAAGATCAGTCTGGTGAAAATTTTGACGTTGATCAGTATATTGGAAACACGGCGATGGTGATATACTTTTATCCCAAGGATGATACCCCCGGATGTACCAAGGAGGCTTGTAGTTTTAGAGATTCTTATGAAGCGTTTACAGATAAAAACATAAAAGTAATTGGCATTAGTTCTGATGACGTGGAAAGCCATAAGAATTTTGCGGCAAAGTATAATTTACCATTTACGCTTCTGGCAGATACCGAAAGCGAAGTAAGGGACCTATTTGGAGTCAAAAACAATGCCTTTGGATTAATTCCTGGCCGAGTGACCTATGTTATTGATCAAAAGGGAGAAATTATATTCATGTATGACAGCCAGTTTAAAGCTGCCAAACATATAGAAGAGTCCATCAAAGCTATTGATAATCAAATAAATCAATAGCAGTTTAAAGGTTTTTGAGATAATAGGCTTCCAGTTCGCTTAAATATTTTTCCTTCAGGTCATCTCCGATCAAGGCATATTCAAATGAATTTTTGGCCAGTTCGTAAATATCCTTTTTGGAAAGGTCAAGTGCCTTTTGAATTTCGATATAATTTTGATTTACCTGACCTCCAAAATATGCAGGATCGTCAGAATTGACCGTCACTTTCATACCCAGGTCCATCATTTTTTTGAGTGGATGTTGTTTCAGATCAGGTACAACCTGCAGGGCCTTGTTCGAGAGAGGACAAACCGTCAACGCTATTTCTTTCTCAACGATTGTGGCGATAAGTTTTTCGTCCTGCAATGAATTGTTCCCATGATCGATTCTTTTAATTTTCAATATGTCAAGCGCCTCCCAAACATAAGCTGCGTCGCCTTCTTCGCCTGCATGGGCCAAAGGTATATATCCCGCATCCACGGATGCTTGAAAGACATGTTCAAATTTGGAAGGAGGATTTCCTTTTTCTGAAGAATCAAGTCCTACGGCCTTTATGTATTCTTTAAAAGGAATTGATTGTTCCAGTGTTTTAAAGGCATCTTCTTCAGATAAATGCCTTAGGTAGCTCATGATCAATAAGGAAGAAACACCTAATTTTTCTTTACCATCGACACAAGCCCTGTGGATACCTTTAATAATTGTGCTAAATGCTACGCCTCTTTCTGTATGGGTTTGAGGGTCGAACATGATTTCAGTATGCCTCACGTTTTGATCAGCGCATTTTTTTAAATAGCTATAGGTAAGGTCGTAGAAATCTTGCTCATGCAGCAGTACAGCCGCACCT
Source organism: Lutimonas sp. (assembly GCA_041554895.1). Taxonomy (GTDB): domain Bacteria; phylum Bacteroidota; class Bacteroidia; order Flavobacteriales; family Flavobacteriaceae; genus Lutimonas. The sequence goes on from JBFFLO010000007.1 coordinate 15,914, forward strand.
TGATAGTAAATATCCAGAAAGTCCTGCAGACAATCAAACTGGTAAGCATCTTCAATTTCCTTGACCGACGAAAAAGGTATCCCGATTCCGTTTCTCTTTGCAATATCGAACATGAGCTTTGGCTCAAAGGTTCCTTCTATATGAAGGTGCAACTCTGCTTTGGGTAATCCTTGAATAAATGCTTCCATGGCGTAAAAATAGTAATTAATCCTTTTGGATTAATGATTTTTATAGCTTGATCATTGAAAATGAAAACAAGGGTGAATTTCAAAACGGCTACAGTAATCAGCAAGTATTCAAGAATAGGTATTAATTTAAAATAAGGGTTTAATAAAATGTAAAAGACCAAACTTTCAATTGAAATAATTATCTTTGCTTGCTTTAAAACAACCCTTTTAAAACAATAAAATATGCCTGGATTTGAGTTATTTGGCGATGCCGAAAGAAAGGAATTGAATGATGTTCTTGAGAATGGAGTATTAATGCGCTATGGTTTTGATGGCATGAGAAACGGACATTGGAAAGCCAGGGAGTTGGAGAGAGCACTTGAAAACAGGTTTGATGTAAAACACGCCCAACTGACAAGCAGCGGTACCACAGCACTTAATGTGGCCCTGGCGGTAATGGGTGTAGGTGCTGGGGATGAGGTCATTATGCCTTGTTTTACCTTTGTGGCCAGTTTTGAATCAATTCTGGCTTCGGGAGCAACACCAGTGCTGGTAGAAGTCGATGATACCCTCACTTTGGACCCTGCCGCCGTAGAAGCTGCCATTACGCCAAAAACCAAAGTGGTCATGCCGGTTCACATGTGTGGCTCCATGGCCGAATTAGATAGTCTAAAGGCCATCTGTGAAAAGCACGATTTGCTTTTACTGGAAGATGCGTGTCAGGCGTTTGGAGGATCTTATAAGGGTAAAATGTTAGGTAGTATTGGAGATGCAGGTACCTTTTCGTTTGATTTTGTCAAAACGATTACTTGTGGAGAAGGAGGAGCAGTACTGACAAACAATAGTGATTATGCCCTTTGGGCCGATCAATATTCTGATCATGGCCATGACCATATGGGAAGTGACAGGGGAGCTGAAACACATCCGTTTTTAGGTTATAATTTTAGGATCTCTGAACTGCATGCTGCTGTTGGCCTGGGACAAATCAGTAAAATGGATGATTTTATTGGTATTCAAAGAAGAAATCATGGAATCATTAAAGAGGCTTTAAGCGAGATTCCGGAAGTAACTTTCAGAAGGATCCCTGATCCGGAAGGAGATAGTTGCGGGTTTTTGAATTTCTTTATGCCAACAGCTGAACTATCCAACAAAGTGGTGGATGCCTTTGCAGAATTTGGTATCGACGCATACTGGAATTATTATAACAATAATTGGCATTATATCAGAAAATGGGATCACTTTAAGGAAATGAAAAGTTTATTCCCTCTTTCTGATCAAATAAAAAAGGGAATGGAAAGACTTAAAAACCAGTCATTTCCACAATCAGACGACCTGATTTCAAGAAATATCTCTTGTTTGATCAAATTGTCCTGGACCGAAGAGGAAGTCAAAGACAGGGCCGCAAGAATGGCTGCAGCTATCAAATCAATACTCTGATTGAAATGAAGATCATCGCAATGATACCTGCCCGTTACGGAGCCACAAGGTTTCCTGGCAAATTAATGGCCGACCTTGGAGGGAAACCAGTAATCGTAAGAACCTATATGGCTACACTTGCGACCGGATTATTTGATGAGGTTTATGTCGTTACCGATAGTGAGGTGATCAGGCAGGTTGTTGAAAAAGCAGGGGGCAAGGCCATGATGAGCTTAAAAGAGCATGAATGTGGATCAGACAGGATCGCAGAGGCAGTCGAGAACCTGGATATTGACATCGTGGTCAATGTACAGGGCGACGAACCTTTTGTGAAAAAGGAGCCTTTGGAGGAGGTCATAAAAGTCTTTAAAGGCCAGGATGCGGATAAAATTGACGTAGCCTCCTTGATGCAGGAAATTACTGACTGGAAAGATATTACCGATCCAAACTATGTAAAAGTCATCGTGGATAAGGATGATTTTGCTTTGTATTTTTCCAGGTCACCAATACCTTATCCAAGAGATAAAGAGGCAGGAGCCCGGTATTTTGAACATATAGGTGTTTATGCTTTTAGAAAACAAGCCATTATGGATTTTTATCATTTGCCAATGAGGGCCCTGGAAGCAACCGAGAAAGTTGAATGTATCCGTTACCTTGAATATGGAAAAAAGATTAAAATGGTAGAGACCAGTTATATGGGTATCGAAATCGATACTCCGGAGGACCTTGAAAAAGCCGCCAAATTTATTAAAGATTAACCCAATAAAAATAGTCAAATTATGAGTTTTAGAAACTTTCCAATGGTTCCGAGAGTAGTGTTTGGAAGAGGCAGTTTTAATCAGGTTGGTGAAATTTTAGAGCCAAAAAGACAAGGAGATAAGGCGCCATTCATATTTTTGGTAGACGATGTATTTAAAGAAAAGCAAAGTTTGGTCACCAGGATCCCTTTAAAACACAATGATAAAATCATATACATCAGTGCTGAAGAAGAGCCTAAGACCAGTTATGTGGATGCCATCAGGGATGATATCAGAAAGGAGTTTGAGGAAATCCCTTCGGGGATCATAGGGATCGGGGGAGGAACAATGCTCGACTATGCGAAAGCGGTGGCATTGATGCTGACGAACCCGGGTTCGTCGGCTGACTATCAGGGCTGGGACCTCGTAAAACACCAGGGAGTTTACCATGTGGGAATCCCAACAATTTCAGGAACGGGAGCTGAGGTTTCAAGGACAACGGTTTTAACCGGCCCGGAAAGAAAGCTGGGGATGAATTCGGATTATACGCCTTTTGATCAGGTAGTTCTGGACCCTTCTTTGCTTGAGGGAGTTCCTAAGAATCAATGGTTTTATACGGGTATGGATTGTTACATCCACTGTATAGAGTCACTGACAGGAACCTATCTTAATGCCTTTAGTCAAAGTTATGGCGAAAAATCTCTTGACCTTTGTCGTGAGGTGTACCTGGAGAAAGATGTCATCGATGAAGATTCTCAGGATAAACTAATGATGGCTTCATGGCATGGAGGAATGAGTATTGCCTATTCGCAGGTAGGGGTAGCGCATGCCATGAGTTATGGACTTTCCTATTTATTGGGGACAAAGCACGGAATTGGAAACTGTATCGTTTTTGACCAGTTGGAAGAATTTTATCCTGAAGGCGTAAAAGAGTTTAAGCAGATGGTTGTGAAACATGGGATAGATATCCCAAAAGGATTGTGTAAAGACCTGTCTGATGACGAATTCAATACAATGATCGATGTTGCTTTGAGCCTTGTGCCGCTATGGGAAAATGCGCTGGGTAAAGAATGGGAAAAAACGATCACAAGAAAAAAATTAAGATCGATGTATGAAATGATGTAGTTCAAAATTTTGAATGCTACGTTAATTTAATTTATATTTATAAAAAAACAAAATATGGCTAGTATTAGAAAGTTTAAAAAAGAAATTAATGATGTGTTATCAGGAATCATCGAAGAGTGTTACGTATGCCAGTTAGAGGGAGATGATAAAATATCTGCAAAGGCTGAAAAAATAATTGATGAAGCCATTACCACATTCGATGACTTGATCGCGCAGCTGCATCAAAAGGATGTCGCAGATCAAAAAACTCACTTAAGAGCACTAAAGGCATCACTGAATGATAAATCGGCTCAGTTATTAGATAAAATATCAAAACTAACCAGTTGATATATAGCTAAATACAACTTAGTTTTCATTTTGTTGTTTTTTTTTCTTATTTTGCAATAAGTGTTACTAAGAATGCGTTGTTTATTTTAATAAAACGATATCTATGGCAAGAGCAATATTAGACTACACCAAAACGGTCTTGAAAAAAGTTAGTTTTGATGTAGAATTGTTTAGTAAGGAATTAAAAAAAGCAGTGAAAAGGTTATTACCTTTTGAAATTGAAGAATTAAGAATTTGGCTGTTGCAGTTTACGGTAAACAGACCCGAGTTATACCCAAGTTTGGCACTCATCAAAAAATAGACTTAAATTTCTACAGATCTCTTGCTCAGCGGGCTGATGATTTTCACATCGTGAAAACTGATTGCACCCCTGATGACCCCATCTATGGTTGTTTTTAAGGCCTCTATCAGTTGCATTTTCAGTTGTGATTTATGGTAGATGATACTTACTTCTCTTGCCGGAACGGTGTTGGTAAATTCTTTTAAATATTTTTTATCATTTTCCGGTAGCTCTAAGGAGTGGAGATAAGGAATCAATGTCATTCCTAAACCTTCCTTACTCAATTTGATCAAGGTGCTGATGTTTCCACTTTCCAAATGGAACTTATGATGATCCAGAACATTTTGATTTTTACAAATGTTGATCACACTGTTTTTAAAGCAATGGCCTTCTTCAAGTAACAAAATGTCATCTATGTCAAGATCATCCTCACTAATATTAGGTTGGCTGTATAACCTGTGATCTGATGAAACAAAACCTAAAAAGGGTTCGTAATAAATGGGTCTTTCTTTAATGGCTTCATTTTCAAGTGGTGTAGCTGCTATGCCTACATCAAGATGCCCTTCCGACAATTTTTTTATGATATCTTCGGTGGTTAACTCTTCAATAATCAATTTTACCTTTGGGTATTTATTCAAGAAGTTTTTAAGAAAAATGGGCAACAAGGTTGGCATGATGGTAGGGATGATGCCCAGTTTGAATTCTCCCCCTATAAAGCCCTTTTGCTGGTCCACGATATCATTGATCCGCTCACTTTCATCGACAATAAGTTTCGCCTGCTGTATAATTTTAACACCGATTGAAGTCAATTCAATGGGTTTCTTCTTCCTATTGAAAATAGTCACATCTAATTCATCTTCGAGTTTCTGAATTTGCATGGAAAGCGTTGGCTGTGTGACAAAACTATGTTCTGCTGCCAGGGTGAAGTTTTTATATTCGGCAACAGCTAATAGATATTTTAATTGGGTAATGGTCATTGGTATAAATATTTTCGATAAATATATATAAACTATCAATCAAATTGATGCGAATTTCGGGCAATTTTGATCGAAATTCGTGTAAAATTTAAAAATGAGAAATATTATGAGTACAACAGTTTTAGGATTGGACAGAGAAAAAGTAGCGGGATTGACAACAGGCTTGAATGAATTATTGGCTAATTTTCAAGTGTACTATCAGAATTTGAGAGGTTTGCATTGGAATATAAAAGGAAAATCTTTTTTTGAGCTGCATGTTAAATTTGAGGAACTCTATACCGATTCTCAAGAGAAGATTGATTTGATAGCCGAGCGTATTCTTACATTGGAAGGGACGCCTTTACATACCTTTAAGGACTATATGGAGCTGGCCAAGGTTCCTGTGGGAAGGAACATAACCAATGATATAGAATCTGTCAACCTGATTGTTACGTCGTTGACGAAATTAATTGAGATTGAAAGAGTTTTATTAATTCAGTCAGGAGATGCAGAAGATGAAGGGACCAATGCTATGATGAGCGACTTTGTTTCTGAGCAAGAAAAGACAGTCTGGATGTTAAAAGCCTGGTTGTCCTAATTTATAAAAAA
>JBFFLO010000008.1:0-21529 GCA_041554895.1 Lutimonas sp.
AATTATGAAGCAAGCACGAAAAAATATATTCTTTCAAAATTAAATCAGGCAGTTACTTTTGAACAATTTTTACAGACAAAGTATGTAGGTCAAAAGAGATTTTCACTCGAAGGTGGCGAGACCTTAATTCCGGCATTGGGAGGTCTTTTTAGGATAGCTGCGGAACAATATGATGTTGACGAGTTTGTTCTGGGAATGGCACACCGGGGCAGGTTAAATACATTGGTGAATATTTTCAGAAAACCAATAAGGGAATTATTCAATGAGTTTGACGGTAAAGATTACGATGAAGATGATTTTGACGGTGATGTGAAATATCATTTAGGGACCACGCTTAAAAAAACCCTAAAAAGCAACAAACAAATAACAATGAACCTGGTGCCAAATCCTTCTCACCTGGAAACTGTTGGTGCAGTAGCTGAAGGAATAACCAGAGCCAAAATAGAAGACGATTACGAAGGAAATTCCTCTAAGATCTTACCTGTTGTCGTACATGGAGATGCAGCTGTAGCAGGCCAGGGTATTGTATATGAGCTTATACAAATGAGTAAGCTTAAGGGTTATTCTACCGGAGGAACCGTACATATTGTGGTCAATAACCAGATCGGGTTTACCACAAATTATCTCGATGCAAGATCAAGCACTTATTGTACTGATGTTGCCAAGGTAACTTTATCTCCTGTTTTACACGTGAATGCTGATGACGTTGAAGCGGTAACCCACGCTGTGTTGATGGCCCTTGATTTCAGAATGAAATTCAAACGAGATATTTTTATCGACCTTCTCGGATATAGAAAATATGGTCATAATGAAGGAGACGAGCCGAGGTTTACGCAACCAATCCTATATAAGGCGATTTCCAAACAGCCTAATCCGAGAGATATTTATAATGCTAAACTGATCAAGGAAGGGGTAATTGATGAGCAATATCTGCCGAATTTGATTCAGGATTATAAGGCTTTACTGGAAAAGGAATTTAAAAGATCAAAGGATGATTCTGCAAGTAAAGTAAATCCATTCATGGCTGATGTATGGAGCGGATTTATGTATCAGGACCTTGATGGATTGTTATTAAGCGTGGGGACTAAATACCCTAAATCGCGATTGGAAAAAATTGCAGAAGTTGTTTCAACGGTTCCTAAAGGGGTCAAACTTTTGAGAAAGGCAGAAAGGATTCTTCAGGATCGTTATAAAATGGTTTTTGAGACCAATAAGATGGATTGGAGTATGGGCGAGATCTTCGCTTTTGGAAGTTTACTGGAAGAAGGATATAACGTCAGGATTTCGGGTCAGGATGTAGAGCGCGGTACTTTCTCTCACCGACATGCTATTTTAAGGGATGAGATCTCATCAAAAAAAGTCAACTTACTCAATACGAACCCTAAGAATAAAGGGGTTATGAGCATTTATAATTCCTCATTATCTGAATACGGCGTACTGGGATTTGACTATGGTTATGCAATGGCAGCTCCGAATACCCTTACAATTTGGGAAGCTCAATTTGGTGATTTTAGCAATGGAGCCCAAATCATGTTCGATCAATATATTTCGGCGGCAGAAGATAAATGGAAGCAACAGAATGGGATAGTAATCCTTTTGCCACATGGGTATGAAGGTCAAGGTTCTGAACATTCATCTGCGAGAGTAGAACGATATTTGCAACTTTGTGCAAATGATAATATGACCGTAGCGAATTGTACGAACCCGGCGAACTTTTTTCATTTGCTCAGAAGGCAAATGAAAAGGAACTTTAGAAAGCCCTTAGTGGTTTTTACGCCAAAAAGTTTGTTAAGGCACCCACTGGCCGTTTCGGAATTAAAAGATTTTACCGATAGTGAATTCCAGGAAGTGATAGATGATACATTGCCTCCGGAGCAAATCAAAAGAGTGGTTTTTTGTACCGGTAAATTTTATTATGACCTTTTGGAAGAAAGAAATAAAAATGGCCGAAATGATGTGGCCCTGGTAAGATTGGAACAGTTGTTTCCGCTTCATGAAGAAAAAATAGAGAAGATTATTGACAGATATCAGAATGCAGAGGATTATGTTTGGGCTCAGGAAGAACCTCGAAATATGGGAGCCTGGAGTTACATGCTTCAGCGTTTTGAGCTAAAGGATCTCAAGGTTAGGTCCCGAAAATATTATGCAGTACCCGCGGCCGGATCATCCGCTCGTTTTAAAGCAAGACAGCGCAGGGTGATTGAAAGCGTATTTGATAATCAAACAACAGAATAATATCATTATAAATGGGAAATACAATGATTCTAGAAATGAAAGTTCCCTCTCCAGGGGAATCTATAACAGAAGTAGAAGTTGCAAGTTGGCTGGTCGAAGATGGTGACTATGTAGAAAAGGATCAGGCTATCGCTGAAGTGGATTCAGACAAAGCCACACTCGAATTGCCTGCTGAAGAAAGTGGCATTATAACTTTGAAGGCTCAAGAAGGCGATACTGTAGATGTTGGAGCTGTCATATGTTTGATTGATATGAGCGCGGCTAAAACATCGGCCGGTAAAAAGGAGGAGGTTGCAAAAGCCACCCCGGTTGAGGATACAACTAGCGAAGTGGAGGCTCCGGCTGCCGAAAATACTACATATGCCACAGGAACTGCTTCTCCGGCGGCAAAAAAAATATTGGCAGAAAAAAATATTGATGCAGCAAGTATCAAAGGGACCGGAAAGGATGGAAGAATAACCAAAGAAGATGCTATTAAGGCTGTTCCTTCGATGGGGAAAGCCTTGAATGAAGAAAATAGAAAGAGCGAGAGGAAAAAACTATCCATGCTTCGTCGCAAGGTTGCTGAGCGCCTTGTTGCTGTAAAAAATGAAACTGCTATGCTTACTACTTTTAACGAGGTAGATATGAAGCCCATTTTTGATCTTCGAAAGAAATATAAAGAAAGTTTTAAGGAGAAACATGACGTAGGGCTTGGCTTTATGAGTTTTTTCACGCTTGCTGTCGTAAGGGCTTTGAAATTATTTCCGGATGTGAATTCGATGATGGATGGCGATTTTAAAATTTCCTATGATTTTGCCGACATTTCTATCGCGGTTTCCGGCCCGAAGGGCCTAATGGTTCCTGTTATTAGAAATGCTGAAACCTTAAGCTTTAAAGGTGTAGAAAGTGAAGTGAAAAGATTGGCGATCAGGGCAAGAGATGGTCAGATCACGGTAGATGAAATGACTGGTGGCACATTCACCATTACGAATGGCGGGGTATTTGGATCAATGTTATCAACTCCAATTATCAATCCGCCGCAGAGTGCCATACTTGGTATGCACAATATTGTGGAAAGACCTGTTGCCATTGATGGAAAGGTTGTGATACGACCCATTATGTACGTGGCACTGTCTTATGACCATAGAATTATTGATGGTAAAGAATCTGTTGGCTTCCTGGTGGCTGTTAAAGAAGCACTTGAAAACCCGGTAGAGATTTTAATGGATGGCAATGAGAAAAAGGCCCTTGAGCTTTAATCACTTTAATATGCATTAATTTAAGTATTGGGAGAATATTTTTCAATTCTCAATATCCAGGATGTTTCTCCCGGATGTAATTCATAGCTAAGGGTTTTGCCTCCGCCGCTCGGACAACAATTTGCATCACCTTTCTTATAGACAGGGAATTTTCTGTGAATCTTGTTATGGTCAACATAGATGGAATCATGGCCCATATAGCCGTAATAGACTCCTTCGGGAAGCAGATCCTTTTCGGATATCTCCGGAACATAAATGGGCGTCATGCTTAAATCCTGATTTGATGCAAAACCGTAGATTGTTGCGTAAGATCCTGAACCTGAAGATGTCGTGATCAAGTAAAGTTCATCAAAACCATTGCCGTCCAGGTCTTTGATCCATGCATGCTGCAAAGGATCACTATCATTTATATGAAAAGTATCTTGGGTATGTATAAAGTCCAGGGGTACGATCTTTAAATCATTGAGACTATTGCTTTTTTTGTCAGTAATGAGCTCTATGGATTTTCCTGTTGAAGTTTTAAAAATAGTTTTTACCCTATCACCTGAACCCTTGGTTTCTGTAATTGAAACTTTTTTTTCAGTCCTTTCCTGATTGGATACCGGAGTCGGTTTTTCTTGCTTGCAAGCGCTGAAGAAGCATAAGAAAATGGATAAGAAGAACGCTAATTTCATTGTTTTTTTAGGTTCAGATGATGTATGCTCTAACATACGAAAATTCTGATTCAACTCAAATATTTCCTATACTGTTCTATCCTAAAATCAAGTGTAGTGAATTTTTGATTTTGTCTTTTTTGAAGTTGATAATAAGGATCTCCTCCAATGGATCTGTTGGCAGCGCTGGAAGGAGAGATCAAAGAGATGGTTCTTATGTGTCGGCGATCAATGGTGAACTCATTAATTTTAGGACGATTGGCTGATAGGGGTGTCAAATTTAGCCCCAGAGATCGCAGTTGCGCCCTAAACAAATATTCAGGACCGTTTTTACTGTTTCCGCCCATAAAAAATAATTTTGAGATTGCTGTATTTTCTTTAAGATGAAGCAACAGGTTTCTTGGTTTGATTTGCTGCATACCCAGATCGGAAGCATCAATTTTTTCTCTTTGGCATTGATCCACCATATCGCAAATTCCTATACCATATTTGACTAAAAAAGATTTTCGCTGTACAATGGCTTCCTGAGTATTTTCATAGACCAGGTTCAGGTCAAATATCTTGTCCAATATAGGCCATAGTAAGCCAAACTTACTCCCGTAGCAAAAATCCACATCCTCTTTAAAAAGCGTGCCTGAAGAAAATCTGGGAGGAGGAATGGTTCCCACGATCAATTTTGTGGCCCCCTCTGGTATGAACGGTGAATATGGATGAACATGCATAAATCCCATTGTGATATCTATTAAAATTAACGGCCTTTATAAAAGATAATGGTGTTGATGGTTTTGAATATGATCCGGATGTCAAGTGTTACCGACCTGTTTTTGATATAGTATAGGTCATATTCGAGTTTTTTGCACGAATCTGCTATATTTTCTCCATAGCCGAATTTAACTTGGGCCCATCCGGTGATCCCCGGTTTTATAAGATGTCTTGAATCGTAAAGAGGTATGCTATTTATAAGTTGGTCAATGAATATCTTTCTTTCGGGCCGTGGCCCTATAAAACTCATTTCTCCCTTTAGTACAGACCAAAATTGTGGCAACTCGTCTATCCTTAAATTCCTCAGGATCTTTCCAAAACTGGTCACACGCAGATCGCCCTTTACCGACATTTTGGCCCCATGCTTTTCTGCCTCAACGATCATTGACCTGAACTTAATGATCTTGATTTCTTTGCCACCTTTCCCCACTCTGAGTTGCTTATAAAAAAGAGGGCCTTTATTAAAAAAAACATTCATAAACAGAATAACAGGGCTAAGTAAGATCATAATCGAAAGCCCTACTATTGAAGCTATTATGTCGATAAGCTTATGCCATAACAAATAAAAATAATTATGATTGTATTTCGATATGGGAAGGATACTGTAAAAATGATTGCCGGCGAATTGAAGGGGAATAGCTTCTTTTAGTTCTTCGTACAACTTAAAATAGGTCTTTACTTGTACGCCGTTTCCTATTGCTTTGACCAAGGTGGTGTTCAGGGAATTTGAAATCCTTCCTTGGTCCTTATCCATGATGATCACTAAATCAATGAGCTTTTTAGATGTCATCTTTTCTATGGCCCTTGAAAGTATATCAATTTGCTTCTGATGCTTGGAAACAGAATAGGTCCTTAGAATTTTTAGTCCATGTTCAAATTCAATTCCTTCAATAGAACTGCTAATCTGATCAATGAGGATTTTATCAGTTTTCTCTGAAGTAAGAAGTATGCAATTTTTGGCAAATACATTCGAATGGATCAAGGAGGCATAAAATATTCTCCAAAACATGAGTGCCATTGTAAAGCCAAAGGCGAAAAAAAGCAGTTTCTTATTGTCTATTATGATGTTAGAACTAATTGATATGCTTGCGAAATATATAATTGTAAAAATAATTCCTATAAAAAAGGAAAGTGGGAGTACTTTTCGGGTTTTGTTGACATGGTCAAGGTCATAAAAATTAAAAACGATCGTTAAAATCCAAAAGACAATAATACCAAACAATAGGCTTAAACTGTTGACCTCAAGGAAATCATAAAAGGAAAGGCCTTCAGAACCAAACTTTTGATAAAAAAACAGGCTGCATGTCAAAATGCACAAATCTATAAAAACCAATAAAAGCTTTTTGTGCCACAGGCCAAACTGGAGAATGGCAAAGCTTTTTTTAGAATTTTGTTGAATTTCCGTGACTGAATTCAAATTGTTTTATTTTGATACAAAGATAAACTTAATTTATGCTGAAATCAATGAATTTCATTCACCCTGGGGTCCAACTTTTTTATCGAGTCGTACAATCTATGAGGTAATAAACCCAAGATGATTGGAATCAATGCATAATAGTATTTGTAAAATGGCAAGTTAATGTGTTTGAAGCCTTGAAGCCTAAGCTTGCAATCATAGAGCCGGTATGTTAAGGATTTTCTTTTATGATAATTATTATCCATCCTGTATTTCAGCAGAATTTCCTGAAGATTATGAAATTTCAGTCCTTTTCCTGCGGCTCTGAACCACATTTCATAATCTTGTGTAGTGCGATAAGCTTCATTGTAATAGCCAATTGATGCAAAACTTTTCTTTCGAAACATTACAGTTGAATGGGTTATCGGATTAGCCTTTGGCAACAGTTCAATGATCTCATCATGTAACTGTGGAGATTTGCGTAATTGAATTTTCTCGCCATTTTCATTAATATCATAGGCTGCAGAACCGACCAAATCGATTTGCTGATTGTCATCAAGAAATTTGACCTGTTTATCGATCCTGGACGGGAGGGCTATGTCATCTGCGTCCATTCGGGCAATATATTCACCTTTAGCAAGCGAAATAGCCATATTAAGGTTTACGGTAAGCCCTTTATTTATGTTATTGTATACCGCAATGATCCTATCGTCTTTAATGGCAAAATCCTGAATGATTGTTTTACTGGAATCTGTGGATGCATCATCAAATACTATGAATTCATATTCCTTATAGGATTGGTTTATGATACTTTGTAAGGACTTCTCAAGAAAAGGCTCACAGTTATAAACTGACATAACGATAGAAACTTTTGTCATAGTAGTTTTGATATATCCAGTTTGACTTGTTGCCTTGTTCCTTGATAGACTGCATCAAAAGTAATTGAGCCCTCATCTGAGAACCTGGGATGAAGATCACACCTCATTTCATTATGGTAGCATAACGGATTATAAAAGGAGCCTATGGCGCTGAGTTTTTGCTTGTAAAAATCATATAACAGCAGCTGGCTCATTCTGTAACGATCAGGATAGGTATCGGTTAGCATGTATCTTTCGCATTTACTGAAACTGGGATGCCCGTCTTCTGTTAAGATGCTTTTTCCTACCTGCCTGAATTCATTTGTTTTGTCCCGAAGCAGGTAGTATCCATTTCCCGATTTGTCTTTATGCATCCAGCCGATGATTTCTTGTGCGTTTTTCCAGTTACAATGTGACACCATTCCTTCATCAGATAACAGATGTAAACCTGAGCCATCTTTGTTCGCAGTGAACAATCTACTAAATTTTTCACCACTTTTGAGGTACCATCTATGCAAAAACATAAAGCGTTGACCTCCAGGCGAAATTTGTATATGATTTATCCCGTGAAGGGCATTTATCATTTCTGGTTTTTTCCTATATCGCTTCAAAGAATCGATGGAAATGATCAACTCACTCTTATTGTTTTCAATATTTATTGAAAAAATACCATCGGTCTTATCATCATCCATGGAATAATTTTTATAATCGTGAGCAAAATATCCATAGGATGGGTCAAGTTCTGTTAATCGTTTAAAATTTAGGCCAATAGCTGTCTTACTGCGTCTGTCAAATGCATAAATAGCCTGATCGGTTAGGGTTGAATTACCATTCTTAAGGTTAATAATTTTAGTTCTATACCGATTGTTGTGAAAAATATTATGGAGGACAGTTTCCTGATCAAGCCAGAAGAGCCTGGCTCCTTGTTGCCAGTTCCAGGCATTGGTTGCTGAGATTTTGTGACCGTTCACATGAATGTCAATATAGGAGGCATCAGGTTTGTTTTTCCCAATAGCATGTTGAAAGGAATGGGTTAAAAAAGACCTGTTCAATTCGGGGGAAGAATCGTAATACCCCCAAAAGTTACCTCCGCTTTCGGCGGTTTTTAAAGGTTTTAATTCCACGCCCTCAGAAAGCAGGCAGGAATAAGGCCTTTTATACAAGCCGTGATTTAATTTTTGGTAGAATAATTTGATCCTGGATTTCAGTCCTGGTGTCGCATTTAACAAGTTGGCGATATGCTTCTCTATTTTTCCGTAATTTGACATTGAGCTAAGTATAAAGATTCATATTTTCCAGCCATTATATCTGCTTCAAAATGTTCTTTGATCCTATTCGGAAGTGATTCCAGAAGCGTGTTGTTTCTTTTATGGTCAATTATTTCGTTCATTTTATCCTTCAATTCCAAAATATCTGTTGCCTTAAAAAGATAAGGATAATGATCTCCTGCGATTTCCCTGTGTGCAGGGATGTCTGACAGCAATACGGGCAGCTCCATTGATAATGCCTCCAGTACCGAATTTGGAAGGCCTTCAGATAAGGATGCAGACACATAATAATCACTTTTGTTTAGGTAATCATATACATTTTTTACATTTCCTTTGAATAGTATATTTTTGCTTTCGTACTGTGCACGAAGTTGTTCTTCCAGCTCTCCCGAACCAATGAACAGAAGCACTATATCATCCTGGTTGAGCAATTGAAAAGCTTTAATGATGACTTCAGGTGCCTTTCTTTTTATAAGGGAACCACTGGCCAGCATTATTTTTTTATTTTCAGGCAGTCCTAATTCCAGTTGTCTTGCCTGTATCAGATCATCTGACTTTTGGTAGTCTTTGACTACAATGCCATTGGGAATTACTTCTGTTTCAACACCAGTCTCGTTCGAAAACCAATGGGCTATCGAATAGGAACAGGCAATGGGATGGTCAATTAGGGAAATTACTTTTATATGTTTTGCTGCCATCATTTTCCCTTTGATCTTACCAAATTTCATTGGGTAATCGTCGTAAGGATTATTGTGAATAGTCGTGAAACGTTTCACTCTCTTCAGTTTTGAGTTGATTATATCGGCTCTTAGGCCATGGCTATGGCATAGTTGAACTTCTTTTTGATCTACGAGCCCTTGGATGGTCTTTTTGTTCTTAAACAGGCCCTTGAGCCTTGAATTCTTTAGGTATAAGACCTCACAGCCCATTTCTTGAAATTCCTGCTGCATGGAATTGGATTTTTCAGCGCTAAGGGCAACGATTAAAATTGTAAACTTTGTTTTGTCTAATCCATTTACAATGCCATATAAAATATTCAGCGGTCCACTTTTTTTGAACGTCGAAACCAGGTATAGTATTTTGATCTTATTCATATGGAAGACTGCATGCATTGAGTTTTTAAAGATACTTATTTGTTCTCTTTAACAGGTTAATTTCAGCGCTTAGATGCATGCCCCGAAACAACTGTTTTTTCAATGAACAACGTCTTGTCGCCAAAAACAAAAAGCCCGTAGAAAAAAGAGACAAGCATGATTCCCCAAATGCGGTCCAGCATGTTTTCAAGTGCCAAATTCAGCAATAGCAAGATAATAAATGAATAGGTAAATATATTTTTACTGTACCAAAGGGGCAGGAGCAAAAAAGCAATTAAAAGAAAAAGACCCACTACACCCGAACTGATCAAGGCTTGCAAAAACTGGCTGTGTATATTTTTATCTTTGCCTGTTATCTGATTGACCTTGATTTTTGATGTTCTAATTCCGGTGCCAACAAATAATTCTTTCAGGCTAAATTCATTCACTGAGTTCCAAAGAAGGAGCCTCTCCGTGTTGTCGATGCGGGTAGCGGTTTTGTCTTGTAAAATTAATGAATCGAATAACTGTTTCAATCTTAACTGAGTTGATGGGATGCTAAAGGATAGTATGATTATAGAACCGATAACAAGGGCTCCTTGCATTATTTTTCTTGAATTTTTAATCCGAAAAAATTCAATACTCATTAGGATCAATAAGGAAGCAATTCCAGCCTTTGAGCTGATGAGTATAATAAAAAAGGAGTGGAGCAGAACCAAGGTGAATCGCAGCCATTTATTTATTTTTATATAAGGCGTAAAAAGGATGATCATTATCGTAACTATAGAAAAGAAGGCATAATATGAGGGGTGTAGGTCAAGGAACAGGAAAATTCTTTTGTAACTCAATTCTCCCCAGTTGAGTAGCATATGCTCAGAATAGAATCGTTCAGTCGTCTCACTATCCCAATTGCCGTAGGTTATCAGGCCCCGGTTGAGCCAGGATCTAAAAAGGCCGATAAGCAAGAGTGAGGTGCTTAAAAAACTTATAAAATACACCATGACCCTTAAGGCGAAAATTTGTTGTTGTTTATTTGAATATACTATGATCACCGGGATAAGAACAAATGCAATTCGCTTGGTGATTTGGCGAAGGTCAAAGCCATTATGGTGGTAAAGATCAAGTAACAAGCCGATGATTATGCTGGCAATAAAAGTAGAAAACAACAGATACCTCTTTTTGAAACAGTCAGGATAATTGGTTTTTATCAAAAAGAAAGCGAGTGCCGACAGGAGAACAAAAATCACAGAATTTAATGCAAATGAAATAAGAACGGAAGGCAGAAGGCCTGCTAATAAATATGCATAAAGCGCTTTTAATTTCATAAGGAATCAATATTTTTAGGCCTGCCGGTATCTTTATCAATATGTTTATCGATCCATTTCATATCATACGTTTTCAAGGACAGGGTTCCTGCATTCGAATATAGAATTTGGGGTATATAACCTGCCCGGATATTCTTTTGCTGGGCCACAATTCTGATGCTGAATATAACGGGAATTAGAATAATCAAACTCATTTTGATCAATTGTGATACTGAACCTTTCTTTTGTTCCATGATAATGGTAAAAAGGCCAAAAAATGTAGCTAAAACAGCGTATCTGCTAAATAGATTTGGAAATGAGAAGAGGATGTTGATCAAAATTAGAAATGAGATCACATAGGGGCGGTATATATTTTTACACTTTGTCACTATAAAATAGAGTAGTATGGTTATATATAAGGCCCTTTCCGTGTAAAATTGTAACAATGCCTTCCAGGTTCTGTCATCAAAATATTCTAAGGCCCAATAGCCAAGAAAGTAACTCTCTATTTTTAGTTTTAGGGGTATGTCTGGAAAATACTCAATGAAATGAGTTGTTAGAAAGATAAAAGCAGCACTGCCAAACGGCATTATGAACAAAGATATTACAAGGATGATGCTGAGTTTCTTATTGCTGACCTTCGAAAGAAAATATAATGGAATCGCAATCAAGGCTGCAAAGTGAATTGATGCAGCAAGCAGTAAGATAAGAAATGAATACTTCTTTTGTTCCAACTTTCGAATAAAGGCATAGATTACACATAACATGGCCAAAGGGAACCTTAAAAACAAACCCTGCAATAGAAAATCAAATTGCATTACAAATAAAAGAAGGATAAGCACATTGATTTTATGTCGGTGTTTTAACAATAAATCAAATGATAATTGGAAAAATGAAAAGGTCATGAAGAAAATAATAATCCTGATCGACAGGCCGAGCTTGGCAAAAACATAAAGTAGGGCATAAAAAAGAAAATCAGGTTTTACACTTAAGAAAGTACTAAAGGCATCAAAATCATATTCCTGAAAATCAAAATAGGTGATGTACAACCTGTATAAATCTCCGGTAGGGGCTAAAAGAGAAGCTGTCAACCCAAAAAATGTCGAGATCAACATGGTATAAAAGACCCTTCTCGTTTTAATCAATTGAAAAATAATCAAAGGTATCGACCAGAATGGAAGGAAAAAAAAGAGAACCCCCGTTACAATGTCTGAAACATAATATCTTGATTTGAGTATATTTTTCATCGTGAAACAAAAATCAACCGGAATTTTATGGCAACAATTAGTCTGTATACAGCCATCATAACGTCAACCAGTATTCTTGACATGATGATGATTTCAAAGTTTAATGAGCCCATCTTCCAAAAAATTAAAAGAATCAAGATATAGATAGTTGATGATATTATAAAACTATAATTAAAATGATTTTGATAACCAAAGGCAACAAGTGTGTTTGGGCCCAATAAATAGGTTAAGACGACCACGGGAATAAGTACACTTAGGCGCTGTAATAATGAGCTGTACGCCATTAATTCGGGGCCACCTAACAGGTTCATCAAAAATCCTGCCTGCCAATAGGTAAAGGCCCACAACAGTAAAGAAGCCAAAAAACCTATAACAATGACCTGCTGATTGAGCAATAGGTTCTTTGATCTTGCAATAGTAGGAAATAATGCCACCGAAAGGGTCTCAAAGGGCAGTTGCATTACGGCGATTATTTTTAACGAAATGTCAAAACTACTCACATCTTCCATTGAACAATAGATCCCCAAGAGCATTACAGCTATAAAATTAAACGATTTGCCAAATATCCCGCCAAGGAAAAAAGCAAAGGATTCTTTTAAAAGATCGGCAATATCCGATAATTTGAAACCAACCAGTTTTACATTGAGTTTGGTGATGGCGAAAATCAATCCGGACAAACCAATGAGTATTTGACTCATGGTTAATAGAAATACATATCTCAAAAGATGTTCCGTATGGCTAATCAACCACAGTGTTGCGATGACAAGCACAAGCCGAAAAGCAAAAATAATTTTAGTGGGAATTTCTAATTTTTCTGACCCTTGAAAAAACCAAATCGGGAAAATAGCCTCCCCAAAAGCGAATCCAAGAAGTATGACAAGCAAAGGAGCATTTTCCCGCAGCAAAGGAAAAAAGTTCAGGCTGACCAGAAAAAGGATACTGCTACAAACAAACAATGATATTTTGATACCCATAATGGATGAAAATACCTTGTTGATTTTATTGGGGTCGTTATTTTTTTCTGAGACATACTTGGCGGCATAGGTATTGAACCCAAAATTGACGAAGATCACCAGGTATTGTATAATAGAAAAAGCCCAGACAAATACCCCATAAGTTTCACCTCCCAAAGTCCTTACTAAAAATGAAACGAGAATGTATTGACTTAAAATATTGAAAAACCTGAGCAATGATAAATAGGAAAAATTTTTAAAAATAATTTTTCCATCAGGGTTAAGATTTGGCAAGTTTAATATGTTCACCTGAAAGATACGTGGTTAATAGAAACCAATTATAATAACGCAGTCATTGTCATTTTATCAATGACCCTAAAGTTGATTCCTATAATTGACGAGTTGTTGATCTAATTTTCGGATAGAAATTATTAGAAACATTAATACAAATCCGGCAATAAAACCGATAATTGCAAAATTTTTATACCAGGTCTTGACCTTCATGCCAATTGCATTAAAACTTGAAATTACATTAATGACCTCGCTTTCTGTGATCAGTTTTTTATTTACTTCAAGAAGTTCTTCATTCATCAGCATATATTTATCAAAAACATCTACTTCCCTGGTTGCACTTCCTGTTTCAGACATAAAAATATTCGTTCCGGAATTCTCCTTTGCACTTTCGGTCAGCAGCACTTTTTTATACAATTCACGTAATGAATCGAGCTCGGTCATTGAGCTTTCAAGCGCAGATTTTTTACTGACCAAATTTTTATATGCGGTAGTTTTGACTTTGGTATAGTAAGCATTATCGCTGATTGAGTTGATGATCGGAGTTCCTAATTTGTTAAAGATATATTTGTCTTTTGAAGTAATATTGACAACATGGTACTTAAAAGATTCGATAGGTTGCTCCTTTGAGAATATTTTGTAGTCTACATGTTTTACAGTGTTGCTGTCAAGTTCTGCAATAAAGTCCTTATAAGATAGCAGCACCTGGTTTTCATTTGAATAAGGTTCGATCTCAATCCAGGATATACTTGCGGCTTCTTCTTTAGAAATATTAAGGCTTGAAGCAAGTTTTTCAAAATCATCTTGTTTCACAAGACTTAAGTAATAGTCGATATTTTTATATAATTGAAAGGCAGATCCGAAATTAGGTTGGACCGTCATGGAAGATTCATACCGGGCTTCTTTTAAGGCGTATTGATAAATCGCACCAATAGAGCCTCCTATTAAAGCCGCAAGTATCATTTTTTTGAGATTTGCTCTTATAAAAATGATGAATCCCAAAAACCATCCGAAAATTGTTTTTAGTATGTCGGCAATGAAATTGATAATGCTTGTGAACCCTTTTCCGATCAGAACGAAAAGTTGTGCAATATCCAGGTCATCTTCTTTTGACTGACCTCGTTGTTCTTTTTCGTCAAGTTCATCTTTCCTCATAAAATAAGCATTTGTTGGAAGGGTAAAAATACTTAAACAAAGCTAAGAATAAAATATTTTTTAAATGATGTTTCCGAAAGATTTGAGATCAGCTAAAAAAGGCCCTATCCTTGATTTGGGATAGGGCCTTTACATATGCTTATAATAAATCTAGAAAGCGACGATAATGGAGGAGGTAAATCTATCATTTGTAATGTCTAAATCAACAGGATCTACCCCTTGAGCACTCATAAAACTGTATCGTTCTGAATATGCCGAATTATCGTATGCAAAATCAAGGCTAAATCGTTTTGAAAATTTGACACCAAGTCCAAATGAATAGCCATTTACATCATACGCAGATGATAAACTCTTATAGGGCGATTGAATAATTCTGTATCCTCCCCTGAAACTTATGATATTGTATTTCCATTCGGTTCCAATTTTGAAGGAATTTGTATTTCTTAACCCAGTGTTGAGGTCGAGGTTCTCATCAATAAAATTACTCGAAGGTTTCAGTTTGGTGTTTTTATAACCTTGATAGCTATAGTCAAAACTAATCAAACCATATTGCCCAAATACATAGGCTATACTACCAGTGAACTTGCCAGCAGTTTTGAGTTGGTAATCATAATAATTGGGTAAGGGATAGTCAGGGTTAGGATCTGATTCGCCATTGAATACGTAGCTGCGTCTCTGTTCAAACCTTTCAGATAAATTATACCATATGGGAGATTGATATGAAGCTCCCAGGCGAAGACCTTTATACGGCGTAACAATAATACCAAGACCAAAATTGAAACCGCTGGCATAGGTGGACAAATACTCCACGTTTCTCACATCCATAGTATTTCCCTCTCCATCATTACTGCTTTCCTCAAAAACAGTATTTTGATAAAAATCTATATGATGAAACCCCATCGAAGCACCCATATATACAATTTCTTTATACAGGGTTGCAAAGCTGAAGTTGAATTTATCATTGATTCCTGACGTATAGTTATAAAAATATTGATCATCAACATTCAAATAATTTATGTCATTATCAGGATCGTTATCAAAATTAAAATCAGGATCATCCGGATACTCCGGAATACCGCTATTACCCTGAACAACATAATTATTGTTATAATGATTTACAACGCTGTAGTTAAATCCAAAGGCAAACTTGTATATGTCGGGGTTCCCAAAACTGTCCCAGCTGTTTAGGCCGCCTATTTGAGAAAACCTAAAGTAATCATCGCTATTGGGAATGGAATTTCCATAAAATGATGAATTGACATCTGTATCCCGGTAAGTGAAGGTAGTTGAAAATTCACCTTTGTTATAAACCGCTAAACCTGCAGGATTTATATCAACAGCCGACATATCATTACCCAGAGCACCAAAGGCACCACTCATGCCAACATATCTCGCAGTTCCAAAATTACTTTCAGTTGAGAACAAAACTGCCTGGTCAACATAGCTTAGCGATTGTGCCAACATCGTAAAACTACATAGGTATATTATAACCAAAGGTATTTTTTTCAGATTCATAGTTGATTTTTTAAATTATTTCTTAGCTGAAGGCCCTCTTGATGAAGAGGATGAACGACTGCTGCTTCCACTTGACATACCCGAGCTTCTGCTTGCGCCACCTGAAGAACGTGAAACACTGCTTGACCGGCTAACAGATGAAGATGATGAAGATCTCGCAGAAGTACCTGAACTTCTTCCGCTGGTCCCATAAGATCTTCCTGATGAACTTTGACGTACATTTTTGGCAGAACTATTGGCTCTCTGCGTACTTGAAGATGGAACATATTTTTGATAACGTTGCATATTTCCATTGGTCCTTGCACTTGCATAAGAAACCCTGTTCGCGGTTCTTGGTTTATCGAAGTTCTGTGCTCGTTTTACAAAAGGCCTGTTGGTTCCAGACTTGGTTTCCATATTGTTGTAAGACATTTGTCTTCTTCCCGAACTGCTTCTCATTCCCCCAGAACTTCTCATTCCCCCAGAACTTCTCATTCCAGAACTACTTCTCATTCCCCCAGAACTTCCTCTGGAACTGGGTGAGTAAGACCTTGTTGGTCGGGATGAAGATTTATAACTTCTGCTATTATTATTTCCTGAATTATACCTGTTATTTGAACGAGTACCGGTATTGCTATAACTTGATCTTTTTGAATAGGACCTCCCGTTTTTAACAGCAGAATTACTTCGGCCGTTATACCTGCTGCTTGAATAACCAGAGGCAACTCTCCTGTTACCTGACCTTGCTGATCTGGAATTGAATGTATCGGCTCTGTTGATCCTTCCGGTATTCATTCTTCCCGTATTATATGCATACCGTTTTCCGTAAGTTGCTCTTTCATGATAACCAGGGTAATATGGAGGATAATATCCTGGGTAATAACCCCATCCGGGATAACCCCATCCTGGATAGCCCCATCCATATCCGTAGCCATATCTAACGCCATAACCCCATCCATAACCATAACCGTAACAAGGATTGCCCCATCCGTAAAAACCACCCCATCCATAGCAAGGTCCGCCCCAGCCATAGCCGGCACCGATTCCTACATTAAAGTTTATACTGACACTGGAAGTCGTTCTTTCCCATGGAGGATTGCCAACATATTGATCTTCAACATAAACAGTATCTGTATCATAATTTCCCTCATAGGCATCGATATCTGTAAAATATTCCTCGTTGTTTTCACGTTCACCAGAAAAGTAATTTTGGTAATAGTCAGTTCGTGTGTCTCTGACCATTACTACTTCTTGTTTGGCATTGCCATAAATACCATCGTCGTCACTATAGGCTTGCTGAGAAGAGCTGCATGAAGAAAAACTTACAACCAGAAACCCTAGTAGCATAATGAAAAAAGATATATTTTTAAATGGAGTAATGTTTTTCATAGTCACTTATTTTTATGGTTGTAATGCAAAAAAAAACTAAGTTTGCAACTTGTTTTTTCGAGTTCATAAGTAATATTACAATATTTATGCCAAAAATGATTTTTTATGGGTGGTAAACTGACTAAAAGAGAGGAAGATTATTCTAAATGGTACAATGAATTGGTTGTAAAAGCTGACCTTGCGGAGAATTCTGGTGTTCGGGGCATGATGGTAATTAAACCATATGGCTATGCGATCTGGGAGAAGATGCAAGCAGAATTAGATAAGATGTTTAAGGAAACAGGCCATGAAAACGCTTATTTCCCTTTACTTATACCCAAATCATACTTTAGTAAGGAGGCCAGTCATGTTGACGGTTTTGCAAAAGAATGCGCGGTGGTTACTCATTACAGGCTAAAAAATGACGAGGACGGAAAAATAATAGTAGATGAAAGTGCAAAACTAGAGGAAGAGTTGATTATCAGGCCTACTTCGGAAACTATCATTTGGGACTCTTACAGAAAATGGATTCAATCATACAGGGATTTACCTTTACTGATAAATCAGTGGGCCAATGTCATGCGATGGGAAATGCGTACTCGATTATTTTTAAGAACAGCTGAATTTTTATGGCAAGAAGGCCATACCGCCCATGAAACCAAAGCAGAAGCCATTGAGGAAACCCGGAAAATGCAGGGAGTTTATGCTGATTTCGCTGAAAACTTCATGGCCATGCCTGTTATCAAGGGAACAAAGACCGAAAGTGAACGATTTGCCGGAGCCCTGGATACCTATACAATCGAGGCCATGATGCAGGATGGAAAAGCCTTACAGGCAGGAACTTCTCATTTTCTAGGGCAAAATTTCGCAAAGGCCTTTGACGTAAAATATACAACGAAAGAAGGAAAGCTTGAATATGTTTGGGCTACCTCATGGGGTGTTTCAACCCGTTTAATGGGGGCCTTGGTGATGTCTCATAGTGATGATTTCGGATTGGTGTTGCCTCCTAAACTTGCCCCTATACAAGTGGTTATTGTTCCCATTTATAAAAGCGAAGAACAACTTCAATTGTTGAATGCAAGGGTTGAAGCCTTGGTTAAGGAATTGCGCTCAAAAGGAATCTCAGTAAAATATGATAACCGTACGACTTATAAGCCGGGATGGAAATTTGCTGAATACGAATTAAAAGGCGTGCCTTTGAGAATAGCAATGGGCCCCAGAGATTTAGAGAATAATACAGCTGAATTGGCACGACGCGATACCCTTGAAAAGGAAAATCTTAGTCAGGATGCTTTGGTCAGCAGGGTAGAAGACCTATTGGTCGAAATTCAGGATAATTTGTTTGAAAAGGCGATGGATTTTAGAAATGGATTGATCACCGAGGTTGATGATTTTGATGAATTTAAGACAGTATTAAAAACAAAAGGAGGCTTTGTTTCTGCTCATTGGGATGGTACTTCAGAAACGGAAGAAAAGATCAAGAGCCTTACAAAAGCTACTATTAGATGTATACCATTAGATGCTGTGGAAGAAGAAGGTACCTGCGTTTTAAGTGGGAAGAAATCTTCAAAGCGGGTCTTGTTTGCCAAGGCTTATTGAAAAATTTAAAAAAAAATTAAAAAGTACTTGCAGAGTTTAAAATTTGTATTAATTTTGCACTCGCTTTAATAAATAAAAGCACACACCTGGCCCGTTCGTCTATCGGCTAGGACGCCAGGTTTTCATCCTGGTAAGAGGGGTTCGATTCCCCTACGGGCTACGAATTTGTTTTAATAACAATTTAATAATAAAAGTATGGCAAATCATAAATCGGCATTGAAGAGAATCAGAAGTAATGAGTCGAAACATTTAAGAAACAAGCACCAGCATAAAACGACGCGTAATGCAATCAAAAACCTGCGTTCTGTTGAGGAGAAGAAGGATGCTGAGGCTTTATTGCCAAACGTGTTTTCTATGGTTGATAAATTAGCTAAGAATAATATTATTCATAAAAACAAAGCTGCTAATATTAAATCAAAATTGACTTTGCACGTGGCTGCATTATAGTCTGCGACGCACAGAAAAAAATAGAGCAATCCTTAGGGGTTGCTTTTTTTTTGCTTAAATAGGTGCCTTTGAACAAGGAAATCCACTGGTAAAGAAAAGTGTTTGAAACATAAGCCTTTTACCATTCATAAACCCGGTCGGCATCCAATCTTATCAAAATAAACAGAAGTACGGTGAAGCCCCATAAAGAAGAACCTCCGTAACTAAAAAAGGGCAGGGGTATGCCAATTGTAGGAAGCAGGCCAATGACCATTCCTATATTGATGGTGAAATGAAAAAAGAAAATAGCTACAGTAGCATAAGAGTAAACTTTGCTAAATATAGATTTTTGCCTGTCAGCTATAAAAAGCAACCTTATCAGAAAGACCAGAAATAATAAAATCACGAAGCTACTTCCTAAAAACCCCCATTCTTCGCCCACGGTACTAAAAATATAATCAGTTTGCTGTTCGGGAACAAAATCGCCCTGCGTTCGGTCTCCCTGTAGAAACCCCTTTCCTTTTAAACCTCCAGAACCAATGGTGATCACTGATTGAGCAGTATTATATCCTATGCCTTGGTCATCAACATCCTTTCCCAGTAGAATGTTGAAACGGTCGCGATGTCTTTGTTCGAAAACGTTATTGAACACATAGTCTACACTTATAATAAAAACCCCGGTAACCAGGTAGATCAATACAAATCGAAGCCAATTATGCCTGAGGTATTTTTTGTTTTTATAAACAAGATAAGCCAGAAGTGCCGAAATAATTATTGAGGCAATGATCAAGGTATGCAGGAATCCAAAATACAGCGTGATTACAAACAAGGTTAAGGCCAGAAAGCCAATAACCAAATAGTAAAGAGGCAATCCGAACTGATATAGCACCAGGATCAAGGAACCATATACCAGGGCAGAGCCAGGATCAGGTTGCAGTGTGATCAACAGGGCGGGAAGAAAAATAATTCCAAAAGCCTTAAGTTGATTAGGTAATTTTTTTAGATCCTGGTTTCTTTCATTTAAATAATTGGCAATTGCCAATGCTGTGGCTGCTTTTGCAAATTCCGATGGTTGTATCCCAAAAGACCCAAAAGTATACCAGGAAGTCGCACCATTGATATTGTTACCAAAAATGAATAAGCCGGCAAGAGAAAGAATAGAGACCAAATAAAAAATACCCGAAAACTGTTCGTAGAACTTCTTATCTATTGCCAGAATAATTATAATGATGACAAAGCTGAGCAGGATCCAGATCATCTGTTTTCCGTATTTGGTAGTCAGGTCAAATACTTCAAATTCGGTTTCGGAAAAGGTTGCGGCGTAAATACTAAGCCATCCCAAAAAAACGAATAGCAGATAAATAATGATCAATGGCCAGTCAACCCCTCTAAAAATATTACTCTTCCTTTTGCGCAACGTAGTTCTCTATTTCAAGTTGTTTATTATACTCCTCTTCCAGGCTGCCTTCCAGCATTCTTTTTTCAAGCCAGTCTCTTTGTATTTCGCCTTTGATATATTTTTCAATCATAAGACTGGCAATAGGGGCAGCCCATCTTGATCCCCAGTAACCGTTTTCGACAAATACAGCAATGGCGATCTTTGGGTTATCTTTTGGAGCAAAGGCGATAAAAATGGAATGATCGGTAAATTGAACTCTTTCGCCATTGATTCGTTTAAAATTCTCAGCAGTACCTGTTTTGCCACAAATCTGAATATCACTTATTTTAGAGCCTCTTGCGGTGCCAATTTCGAAAACGTTGAGCATGCCTTCTATCACGGGCTCAAAATGCTGTGGTGCGATGGTGGTATATCTCCGGCTTGTATATTTTTCATCCTGGTTAACACTGTCTCCCACTTTTTTAAGGATATGCGGAGTGAAGAAATATCCTCTGTTTGCAATCGCAGCCGTCATGTTTGCCAACTGGATTGGCGTGGTCAAAACCTCTCCCTGACCGATAGCATTCGAAATAGTCGTAATGGCCTTCCATTGGTGGTTCGGGTAATAACGATTATACAATTCGGCGTCAGGGATCAAACCTTTTTGACCGGCAGGCATGTCATATCCCAAATAGTTGCCCAGTCCAAAACTTTTTACATGTTTGCTCCAGTTATCCATTCCCTCAGCCGGGTCATCATACTTTTCAATGGTACGTCTGTATACATTAGAAAAATAAGAATTACAGGAGCGATAAATACCGGTATTCAT
>JBFFLO010000009.1:0-21495 GCA_041554895.1 Lutimonas sp.
AAACTTGTACATCAGGCACTTGAAAGCGTGGGGCTTTTACATGCTATCGAATTGGTGCCGAATGAGCTTTCAGGAGGAATGAAAAGAAGGGTAGCCTTGGCAAGAGCGATTATCCTGCACCCTAAAATCATCATTTATGATGAACCAACCACTGGATTAGATCCTATTACAGCTAAGGAAATAATTCAATTGATGCGTGAAATTCAGAAGATTCATGGCTCTTCAGCTTTGATCATAACGCATGATGTAGATTGTTCAAGGGTCATTGCAGACCGGATGATCCTTCTTATCGATGGTGTGAATTATGCTGAAGGCAGTTTTAAAGAGTTATCATCTTCAAGCGATGAAAGAATAAAGGCCTTTTTTAAATAATTGATCATGAAAATTACAGACACTCAAAAAGCCAAACTTGGAATGTTCGTCATGCTTACCGGACTTATACTGATCGTTTCCTTGTATCTGATCGGTAAAAAGCAGAACCTGTTTGGCGATACCTTTAAAATCACGGCGGTTTTCAATAATGTCAATGGCCTGAAAATCGGCAATAATGTGCGTTATGCCGGTATAAATGTGGGAACCGTAAAAGATATTATCATGGTAAATGATTCAACAATTTGCGTGGATATGGTGATCGAAGAAAGTATCCGGAGACACATGAAGGAAAATGCTTTTGCAGTAGTGGGCTCTGATGGGCTGGTAGGAAGCATGGTCGTAAATATTTTTCCAGGCAATGGAAAAGGGCAGGTACTGCAACAAGGAGATACCATTTCATCTATCAGGAAAAAATCAGGTGCCGATATGATGTCTACTTTAAGTATTACCAATGATAATGTAGCAGAACTTTCACAAGAAATTTTAAAAATTACCCGCAGCATCAATGAAGGAAAAGGAACTTTGGGGCTATTGGTAAATGATGAAGCTATGGGCGCTGATCTTAAAGAAACCATCGCCAACCTGAAGACAGCCAGCCATGATGCTTCAAAGGTGATCGATGAGATCAAAGAGGTGGTAAGTTCGGTCGATACAGAAGATAATTTGTTAAATGTGTTGTTAAAGGACTCAGTTACGGCAGAACAGTTTAGAACTGTTGTGGCCAATCTGGAACAATCCAGTAAGGAAATCAACCTGGTCATTAATAACCTGAATGACGTCATTTTAAATGTAAAAGAGGGAGAGGGCGCTTTCAATTATTTGGTTTCGGACACGATTTTGGTGGAGGATATTGGTCAAACGGTGATAAATATCAAACAAGGAAGCGAAATGTTGAATGAAAACCTGGAAGCGTTGCGGCACAATGCTTTTTTCAGGAGATACTTCAGAAAACTGGAAAAGGAGCGTCTTAAAGAAGAAAAGAGACAACAAAAAGAACGAAAATAAGAGCGTAGAAATGAAACTTGAGAATAAAAAGCTAGGATTGGTTTTGTCTGGAGGTGGTATTAGGGGTGTTGCGCACATCGGTGCGATTAAAGCCTTATTAGAACATGACATAGAGCCGGATATTGTTTCCGGGTCTTCAGCCGGTTCAGTTGTGGGGGCCTTATATTGCAATGGTTATTCTTCTGAGCAGATGATGGATTTTTTTAATCAGACTCCTTTTTTCCATCTCAATAAGTTTGCTTTTTCCAAACCAGGTTTTATAGATACGGATAAGTTTTACCCTGATTTTAAAAAGTACTTCAGGCATGATGACTTTTCCGGGCTCAAAAGGAAGTTATTCGTAACCACGGTTGATATGTGCCAGGGAGAATTAAAGGTATTTGAATCTGGTCAATTGATCAGGCCTTTATTAGCCTCCTCAGCATTTCCAGGTTTATTCTCTCCTGTTGCAATTGATCATATACTGTATGCTGATGGAGGTATATTGGATAATTTCCCCATAGACCCGCTCATGAAACGTTGTGACAAGATAGTTGGTGTATATGCCAGTCCTTTGAACAGGATAGACGCCAATGGATTAAAGTATTCTGTAAGTGTTTTGGAACGGGCCATCAGGATCAATTATTCAAAAAGGTCATTTGCAAAATTTGAATATTGCCAATTGTTGATCAACCCCTTGGAACTCGTTAATTTTGGTTTACTCGATGTTGGAAAGGTTGGGGAGATTTATCAAATAGGTTATGAATCAGCCTGTAAGGCCATATCTAAAATTGACAACTTAGAACAATTTCAAAATAAAGTCAAGGCTTGATTTCAATGCAGGTAATCTCCGGACGCATGCCTAACCTCCCGGGAAATCCAAGCCAGCCAAGTCCTCTGTTCACATTGAGATATTGATCTCCCTCTTTATGAAGGCCTGCCCAGTGTTTGTATTTGTATTTGATCGGGCTCCATTGCTTATTCTTTAGTTTCACTCCGGCCTGCATACCATGCGTGTGCCCTGATAATGTTAAACAGATATTTGTATGGTCGACAACCTCTTCAGGCCAGTGGGTCGGATCATGGCTCAATAATATTTTAAAAGGAATCTCTTGAATAGGTTTCATTGCCTTGTCAAGGTCCCCATATTTTTTAAAGGGAGGATGTCCCCAGTTTTCCACCCCAATAATGGCAATTTCAAAACCATCTTTCTGTATGCTGGTTCCCTCATTGAGCAAAAGCCTGAAGTCAATTTTTTTATAAAAATATTTGATCGATTCGAAATTGCTTTTTTTTAGCTCAGGTGTTGCCCAGGAACTATAATCGCCATAGTCATGATTACCCAAAACGGCAAATTTCCCTTTTTTGGCGCTTAATTTATCCAAAACCTCTCCCCATCCTTTTAGTTCCCAGGCGAAGTTATTAACCAAATCCCCTGTGAAAAATATAAGATCGGGCTCAAGATGGTTGATCAAATGAACGGCACGGTCAAGAATATGATACCTGAAGTTGAAACTACCCAGGTGCAGGTCTGAAATATGTACGATTTTGAGCCCGGGAAAAGAAGCAGGCACCAATTTAGATTTGATATGTAGGTGATGCACTTTAAACCGGTATAAAGCCTTGAAAATAGCATATATGATCACGAAGAATGGTAAAAATCCTGCGAGTAGCCCAATCATGGGTATGATTATCAAAGATTCTTTTTCCGAAAGCATGTAATTTGAAAAATAGAGAACGGATATAATAAGAATAAAGATGATCTTGGGAATAAAGGAGGAAACAGTGAGGCCATACAAGGAAGTAATCAATAAGTGTTTTCGTTGTGGATGAATATTGTCCAACCGTACCTTAAGTATTCCAATTGACGCAATCAGCCCTATTGTAAAAAACCAGAAGGCAATGTGTATGGCAAGCCTCAGTTGAGGCATGTTCATAAGTTGCGTGATGGATTGAAGCCAGTAAAATGCCAAAATATCTATCACGAGAATAGCCAGGCAAAGGAGAAAAATTGAAAAATTTGAAAATGATCTCATGCCTGTTTTTCTTCTTGTAGATTCTTTTCTCGTCTTATATCGTTTCGTGCCCAAATATACCCTTTTACACCTGATACCCATTGAGGGTAAAGGAAAATTAACAGGATTTCTTCAACTGTTTCGATGATGCCAATGATGATCATGGCATAGAATAACCAGTACACAGGTCCGAAAAAAAGCAGCCATAAAATAAAAGCACCTTGCGTGAGAGCCGATAATTTGGCCAAATAGGTATGAAATGCAGTGGCCTTGTGATATTTTTTAAAGGCAATGAGCATTTGAATGCAGTACAAGACAAATGGGATGAGGATCCATTGATACTGTTCACTTATAAATTCAAATTCAAAACGTAGCAAGCCAATAAATGCTACAATCAAGGTAAGCTGATCGCCCATAGAATCTAATTGAGACCCCCTGGGGCTTGTGATTTTAAGTTTTCTTGCTAAAAAACCATCGATCATATCCGTACTGTAACTCAAAAGTAACAGCCAGGTAAATAGCTCTCTTTGTCCGGACCACACAACAAGAATCAAAAAAGGTGCCGCAAAAATCCGGTAAAACGAAAACCAGTCAGCAATATTATAATTTTTGAAAGTCAGCATATAGATCAGAACCTATAAATCTCCCATTTTTGTCCGGCTGTTTTAACCCCAACCATACGCCCTCCAATGAAAACAGTGTTAAAGCCAGGGCATTTTCCTGATTTGATTTTGTCCGGAACACAATTTCTGGTGCGCAGCACGGGGGTTAAAGCATTGCCATTTAAATCAATCACGTACTCTTCTATTTTATAGCTCACCACGTCCTTGCCCAGCAACTTGTTTTTTCCAACAACTTCTTTTGAATAGCCCATAACAAGCGCGAAGCCATTTTTGAAAGGGGTAGCATTGACAAAGGCTGTTTTGATGACCTCTTTGCCAGACTTGTCAATATAACCATAATAGGTTATGTCATCTTCAACCCGACGGATCAATGCCCTGCCGTTTTGAAATACCGGAGCCTCGATATCACCTTCTTGCTGACTTGTGGCAACAAGATCATCTCTAAAATCTATAACAATACTTCCCTGCTTATCCATAAAAGCCCACTTTTCTCCTTTTTTAATCGCGATGAGTCCTTCGTTCAATGAACTTACATAATCCAATCCTTTCATTAACTGCGAACTTGCCGGTATACACATCATAATTCCTAGCAAGAGGGGGAAAAACTTTTTCATTGTAAACAAAATTGATGGTTAAACCTACTAAAGGTACTTACAACAATAGAGATATACAATGATAATTATCATAATTGACGACGGTAAAAAGAAGATTTATGAATAAAAAAGCATGATGCCAGTCGATCTTAACCTTTTTTAAAACAAATGAACCAAACGTGAGAATTTGCTTTTAAAAATATGTTGAACTCAGGTTAAGCCAGGTTTTCAGAAATCCATTTGGTACATTCATCAAAAGAGTTAAAAATATGCGTTTCCGAAATCAGATCAGGAACAATATCTATAGACTTCATCAGATACAAAGGTTGTTTTTGAATGTCTACCAATAAAACATGTATCTCATTTTTTTCCAGTTCCAACAATACATCTTCCAGTACATAAAGTCCTGTTTGATCGATATAGGGTACCCTGTCCATTCTTATGATGACATAGCTGGCAGTTGGCGGAATCTGTTTGGCCAGTACTTGTATAAAGCTTGTTGAACCAAAGAAAATGGGGCCTTTGATATGCTTGATAAATACCTTTTCCTTCATTTCTTCCGGAAAAGTGGATTCATCGGTCCAGGATGTTTCAGCTTTTAAAGTTTTTACATCTGATGTCTCTTTCGTCGCATCACCCATTTTCTTCATAAAAACAAGGGAGGCAATAATGAGCCCGATACCAACTGCATAAACCAGGTTCCAGAATGTGGAAAGGAGCAAAACGACAACCATCACAAGAACTTCGCCAGCAGGCATGTAGGGCACGGCCTTAAGCCCTTTATAATCCATGACGCCAATTCCAACAGTAAACAATATTCCAGCCAGGACTGCTGCTGGAATTTTCGAGGCAACCGGGCCTATGGCCAGGAGAATGGTCAATAAAAATATACCTGCCAGCATTCCTGATAATTTGGTCTTACCTCCCGCATTGATATTAACAACCGTCCTGATCGTGGCTCCGGCTCCAGGCAGTCCTCCAAAAAATCCGGCGATACTATTTCCAATGCCCTGACCGATCAATTCCTTGTTAGGATTGTGATTCGTTTTGGTCATGTTATCGGCTACAACGGCAGTAAGGAGCGAATCAATGGCACCTAAAAACGCCAGGGTAATTGCTGTAAAAACATAAGGTGATATCGAGGCCAAACTGAATTGGTTGAATATTTCAAAATTGATCATAGGGAATCCGCTGGGAATCTCTTCAATGGGTCTGTAATCAAGTTTGGCAATTATTGCAACGCCTGAAACGATGAGCAATGCTACTAGGGTAGATGGGATCTTGGTAGTGATTTTTTTAAAAGCGTAAATAATCAATATGGTTGACAAAGCCAGCAGCAATTCCATATAATTGACAGATCTCAGCGCCCTTGGCAAACTTCTAATGGCACCAACGACACCTGATGTTTCTTTTTTGGCCAGGATCAAGGCTTCATTCATGATTTCCTCATCGCTGATCAGTTCTGCTCTTTCAATGGTTTCCCTAAAATCCTCCAGGACCAAAAGCCCTTCCTCAGCTTCATCTTTTAAAATATTTTCAATAATCAGTTCTTCAGCCTGGGGTTTAAACTTTTGAACTCTTTCCAAATCATTTTCAGTATAATAACCTAAAATGGGTAAAATGTTTGTAATGATGATGATCAAACCAATGGCCGTCATAAAACCAGAAACCACAGGGTAGGGAATATATTTAATGTATTTACCCAAACCAGCTACACCTATTACCACCTGGAACAAACCTGCCATAACAAAAACTGTAAGAATAATGGGTAAGGCCTTGTCGATGTTGCCATCATGCGTTTGTAAGACCCCGGCAATCATGATCATGCTTACGGCAGTCATAGGAGCCGTAGGACCAGAGATTTGCGTAGGCGTTCCACCAAATATGGCGGCCAGGAACCCCAGGAAAATAGCTCCGTATAAACCTGCACTTGGACCTAAGCCAGAGGAAACACCAAAGGCCAATGCCAATGGTAATGCGACTACTCCAGCGGTTATACCGCCAAAGGCATCTCCTTTTATGTTTGTGAAAATGTGCTTCATGAGAGCTTGTTTTGTTAGCGAAAGGTAAAATAATCAATTTTAAACTAAATTCATGCCTTTTTTTTATAGTTTTGGGTCCATACATTGGTAAGGCTGATGTAATATTTAAATTTGATAAAATGTTAATTATTGGGATCGCCGGAGGAACTGGAAGCGGCAAAACAACTGTGGTTAAGCAAATTTTGAATGAACTTCCTGAGGAAGAAGTGACCGTAATTTCACAAGATTCCTATTACAGGAAAAACGATCATTTGAGCTTTCAGGAAAGATGTAACATAAATTTTGATCACCCCAATGCCATAGATTTTGACCTGCTGATCAAACATGTTCACGAGTTAAAAAAAGGGAATGTAGTTGAACAGCCCATTTATTCTTTTGCCACGCACAACAGGGTCCAGGATACGTTAATCACACATCCCAAGAAAGTTGTGATCGTTGAAGGAATACTTATATTGACGGATAAGGACCTAAGGGATTTAATCGATATCAAGGTTTTCGTTCATGCAGACTCTGATGAAAGATTGATTCGAAGATTGAAAAGGGATATTAATGAAAGGGGCAGGGATATCAAAGAAGTACTGGAGCGATATCAGTCAACTTTAAAACCCATGCATCAGGAATTTATTGAGCCTACAAAGAATTATGCCGACATCATCATACCTAATGATACCTATAATACCGTTGCCATTGATATCGTAAGAACCGTTATAAATGAAAGTTTGGAGAGATGAATATAAAGCAAATTAAAGAGAATAAAATCTTTCGTTTTGTCAGTAATAAATATGTCATTATTCTGGTTCTTTTTATTATCTGGATGGGGTTTTTTGATGAAAACTCATACCTTAACCATAGAGAATTGGATCAGGAAATCGATAAGTTGGAGAATGCCAATGATTATTATAAAAAGCAAATTGATGCTGATCAAAAAGTGATCGACAACCTTAATGATCCTGATTCATTGGAGAAATACGCACGAGAGGAATACAAAATGAAAAAGGAAAACGAGGATATTTTTATCATAGAATACGATACCATTGAAGAATAATAAATCACCACACCCGTCTTCTGGATCTTTTAAATCATTAAAAACCAATTGTGTCTGACCTCAACAATGACATATCTGAAAATGCGGCGTTGCGTAAAAAAGGATTGTTGCTATCAGAGGAGTTTGCTCTCTTAGAAGGAAGAC
This sequence comes from Lutimonas sp., assembly GCA_041554895.1. Classification (GTDB taxonomy): domain Bacteria; phylum Bacteroidota; class Bacteroidia; order Flavobacteriales; family Flavobacteriaceae; genus Lutimonas. Next base: position 7,819 of record JBFFLO010000009.1, read on the forward strand.
GTCCCAGAATATTGGTAGGAGCAGCTGCTGAAACACTTGCCGGCTCAATGAATAAGATATGCAATACCTTGGCTGATATGGGCTTTGATGTTGATATTGCGCCAAAACTGAAAACTTTAAAAAAACTGGCAACTCAAAGTCTTGAGAATGATGCTGATATACTCATGATTTACAGTAATAATTGCATTTCTTCAGAAGAACTTTTAGCGGTTCAACATGATGTATGGAACAATCAACCCTACCTGGTGCTATCTTTGTTTGTCAGTGACGCAAATTGTATCTCAACTTTGGAGGAAAACGCAAAAGAATGGACGGTTTTCGATGAAAAGGCGAATGCGTATTTTATGGGCTATCATCTGCTGCTTCAATTGCTGTCTCGTTAATGAAAAAATGCTTCTGACGAAATATTTGATCAAGTTGATCTCTGTTTCCCATGTGTGGCCCAAGGCTTCCATCGATTCTTTTTGGTCTTATCTTCCTTTTCGCTATCCGGTACGCCGTGTACTTTATCCACAAAACCTCTATTATATTCCATTAATTGTTCCAGCTGCTCATTTTCAAGCTTTAGGTAAGTGACAGTATTCAGGCTGCTTAAAAGTAATTCTTTAGGAACCTCTTCTTGCACATAAGATTGAATATTTATAGCTGTTACAGCAATGATGCTTCGGATAATGGTGGTTATTTTTATGACGGATATTGTTCAATTAGTGAACAAAAAATATTTAAAAAATGTCAATTGGTAGAAAAATCCTCTAATTTCTAAAGGGCCTGATTTTCTGAAAATAAATTAGCTGTTGCTTTTTTTGCCAAATCCCATTTGAATCCAAGATAAAATTCGATTCCATGATTAGGAGCATAGGCGTAGGCCGTATCAAAATAGGGACTAAATCCGGGTTGGTAATTCGGATCGTCATATCCCACTAAAGGGGATGCTGTCTGGATAAAATTGAACAAATTATTGATGCCAAAATATAAGCTGTAATTGTTCTGGATCATTTTAGTTATTTGCAATTGATGAATAGAAAACGGAATACTTGTTGTTGGTCGGGGTGCTGAAAGCGGAGCTCCTGTGGCATCCAGGTCATATACTTCCGGCAAGGCCATTTGCCCCGTGATTTGCGCGGTATAGGCCAAGGTGATCCGTTGCCTTTTGAATTGGTAATTACCAGTGACCACGCCGCTCCAACGAGGCGCAAACAATATATCCTGTGTAATTTCGGCACCCCCCTGATCCAATTCCGTTTCAGTGGATGAAAGAAGGTTCAAACCGAGATTGATACTAAAAGGAATCATAAAATTGTGATTAATATTCATGCTTAACCCCATTGATCGGGCAAACCCATCAGAATTTTCGTAAATAATGGATCCCGGGTTATCATAGTCTGGGATGATCTTGTTTGTAAAATGAGTGTAAAATCCTTCAAGATCAAGAGAACCGCTTCCTCCCAGACCGGTATAAACCTGGTTGTAATTAACAGAGAAATTATAAGAGCTTTCCGGTTCAAGGTTTTCAGCTATCAGGACTTCCCGCTGCCCGGTAACGAATGCATGATCTTCAGTGAATAAATTGACCACTTTAAAACCAGTTCCAAAATTAAAACGGAAAGTGGTCCAGTCGGAAGTATTCACTTTAATATTGAGTCTGGGTGCATAAATCAGGCCATGTTCCTGATGATGATCCAACCTAAGTCCTCCTAAAACGGTAAGTTTTTCAGAAATGCGAAATTCGTCCTGAGCAAATATCCCGGGGACAAATTGGTTATTGGGCATATTTATGAGCTTGTCGTCAATTTTGTTCTCAGTTGCCAAAGTGTTGTCATCATAGGCATCATATCTCAGTGTGGCACCTATCAATATATCATGCTTTTCTTTATTGAAGTTCCATAAAAAATTTCCAAAAGCAATTTGTTGTGAGGCCCTGAAAAACTGATCCCCGTAATAACTGTCTTGCTCATGATTTGACAAAGAGTAATCAATTTTTAAATTGGCTTTTGTATCAAGTGCATAAGTCCCAAACAGTTCAAAACGATTTGTGTAAATGCTTTCGCCATAGACCTGGTCGCTACCTCTTAAAGACCTGTAGGCCCTGTCTTGAACGTATGCCTGCACGCCGTTTCTTCTGTCTTCAAAATAGTATTTAGCCGTCAAACTGAACTGCTTGTCACTGGGTCGGTAGAAGTTTATTTTGGAGAAAACAGAAATATGGTCTGAATTGATGCCGTCTCCAAATCCGTCAAAATTGTTGTCAGCATAATGATTTGCATAGCCAAAATTGATTCCCAGATATGCATTGGATTTTCCCAAACGTGGGGCAAAAGCTAAATTCCCAAATACCTCTTCATGTGAACTCGTCATGATATCGGCCGACAACAGTGGTTGATTCTCGGGGTTTTTGGTAATAATATTAATAACTCCTGCCACTGCTTCTGAACCGTATAAGGTGCTGCTCGGCCCTTTGATCACCTCAAAACGATCGATGATCATGTTGGGTATGCCATTAAGTCCATAGACAGAAGCAAGACTGCCATAGATAGGGGTTCCATCCATAAGTATGGCCGTGTAAGAACCAGGAAGGCCGTTGACACTGATATTGTTGGTATAACAAACACCGCAGGCCACTACTTCCTGGACCCCATTGACAAGCTGAACACTTTCTATGACAGAACTGGCAGCTGATGGAAGGTAGGTGTCTAATTGCTTTGAGGTAATGACATCTATTTTAATGGGTGAGGCTGAGACGTAGGTTTCCTTCATTGTACCGGTAACTACTATTTCGTCAAGTGCAGCAGAAGATATTAGATTAAAATTGACAACCTGTGTTTCTCCCTGCTTGATCAGAACTTGTTTTTTCTGTGGCAGATATCCAATGAATGAAGCAGTAATTGTATATTTCCCTGGACTCAGGTACTCGAATTCATAGTTTCCCAGCTCATCGCTTGTTGTGCCAATATTGGTATTTTTTATATGAATATTAGCAAATGGCAGGAGCTGGTCTTCACCCGAGACCTGGCCCTCCAATCCTGTGGATTGGGCAATCATCTGGCTCGAAATAAGACCAAAAACGGATAATAGTACAGACCTGAATTGCATATTGTTTTAAAAGGTGTTAGTTTTATATTTTGATTACAAAACTAATAAAGTTAGCCATACCTAACAAATATCATTTTATGAATATAACAAAAAATGTCGAGGATTATCTAAAAGCCATATATTATTTAGTTCAAGAATTAGAATTTGAGAGGGTTGGAACAAATCAACTCGCTGAATATTTAGGGATTTCCCCAGCATCCGTCAGTGTGATGATTAAAAAAATGAAAGACAAGCACCTGGTTGATTATCAGAAATATGGAAAGATAGGATTGACCGATTCCGGTCATGCAATAGCAGTTAAACTTGTCAGGAAGCACCGCCTTTGGGAAACATTTCTGCATCGTCATATGAATTTTAGCTGGGACGAGGTGCATGAGGTGGCCCATCAGCTTGAACATATTCATTCACCGAAATTGATCAGGGAACTTGATAATTTCTTGGGCAACCCCAAGACCGACCCACATGGAGATGTTATTCCGGATGAAGATGGAAATTATATTATTCCAACTAAAACATCCTTAGCCGAACTGCAAGCCGGAAACCAGTGTCGATTGGTGTCTGTAAAAGACAATTCAGCAGTATTCCTAAAATATGTTACCCAGCTTGGACTGGCCTTAAGCAGTAAGATCAGGGTGGAGGAAATCAGGGAGTTTGACGGCTCCATGTTGATTTCCTATGACGGTAAGAAGGAGAATGTTTCAAAAATGTTTGCTGAAAGCGTCTATGTGGAATCACTTTGACATACATAGGGTTTGAACGAGCAGATACAGCAACATGTTCAAAAATTCTGGAATGCCTTTGGGAGATATTAATGTCATTTATTCAATGATTAATGCCATAAAAATGTAAATTTGCACAAAAATTAAAACAAGATATGTTCAATAAAAATATAAAACTTGTACTGGCTGTGATAATTACAGCCTGGGCCGTTTATGAATTTACCAAGGGTCACATTATGAATGGCATCTCCATAATTTTGTTGGCAGGTATTTTTGTCTTTTTTTATTTTAAGAATGAGATTCTTTTGCTAACCTTTTTCAAACTGCGAAAGCAGGATTTTGAAGGCGGGAACAAACTTCTTGATAAGATAAAGAATCCAGCAGCGGCCCTGACCACAAAACAAGAAGGGTATTATAATTTTCTCCGAGGGATCATGGTATCCCAAACAAACTTGACACAGGCAGAAAGGTTTTTTAAAAAAGCCCTGAATATAGGGTTGGCTATGGATCACGATAAAGCGATGGCAAAACTGCAGCTGGCAGGTATAGCCTTGACAAAAAGACGGAAAAGAGAAGCGACCACACTGATTGCTGAAGCTAAAAAATTGGATAAACACGGCATGTTGAAAGATCAAATCAGTATGGTTAAGCAACAGATGAAGAAAATATAATTTTCTGATGGTTAGCTTTGAGCCGTTAAGTTTTTCAATTCATCGCAGCCTTTAATTTTTTATGAAAAAACACCTCATCACGATTACGCTAATCATAACAGGCTTTGTTGGTTCGGCCCAGGAGCTTAGTTTGATGACCTACAATATTCGTTATGCAACGGTCAATGATGGTGAAAATCAGTGGGAAAGAAGGAAAGCGCATGCAGGTGCACAAATTCTTTTTTATGCTCCGGATATATTCGGGATCCAGGAAGGATTGGTACAGCAGGTCAACTATCTTGATGCATCTCTGGAAAATTATGATTTTGTTGGGGCAGGAAGAGATGATGGAAAAACAAAAGGTGAGTATTGTGCGATTTTTTACAACAAATATAAATTTCAATTATTAGGAGAACATACTTTCTGGCTTTCAGAGACTCCCGAAAAGGTTTCAAAGGGTTGGGATGCTGCCTATGAAAGGATCTGCACCTATGCCTTTTTTATGGACAAGGCAACAGGAAATAACTTCTGGGTTTTCAATACCCATTTTGATCATATTGGGGAACTGGCACGTCAGAAAAGTGCGGAACTCATCGTAGAAAAGATTAAAGAGGTCAATAAAGATGAATTACCGGTTTTTATCCTAGGCGATTTTAACCTTAATGAAGAGACCAGGGCCATCCATTATTTATCATCTCACTATAACGACGCCAGAAAGGTTTCCTCACAAGAACCATTTGGCCCCTTTGGAACATTTACCGGCTTTGAATTTCATGAACCGGTAAAGGATAGAATAGACTATATCTTTTGTTCAAAAGATATCATTGAGGTCAAGAAATACGGTGTGCTTACTGATTCTAAAGAAGGGCGATATCCATCTGATCATTTCCCGGTAATGATACAGGCTGTAATTCATAAACCGGCTAAAGGTTAAATATTCAGTTTTTTACCGATGTACATAAGTTTGAATCCCTCCTCTACTTTAAGTTGATTGTAATTTGCAGGGATCATATGGATCTCATTGTCTAGGTCTTTGACAAATACGGGGATTGCTTTGATCTCCACCTTTGCAGCTTCCATAATCTTTTGGTAGTGTTCATTTGACTTGATGATTACTTCATTGATGATCGGGTAATCCCTTACTACTTCTGAAATATTGATAAAGTCATCTGTTTGTGAAAAAAGGCCTTCTTCAGGATTGTTATTTGGATCCCGCATTTCTTCTTCACTGATAAGCCTGAAAGCACCTTCCTCCCCAAAAGAAGATTTTAGTTTGGATAAAGCGTATTCATTGATCGTGTTGCTGCCCGTAAGCGCCAGTAAATAGCCTATATCGTTCAATTCAATATTTTCAAAGATCTCATCCCCGTAAATGTCACATTCAATGGCTTCCAAACCTTCTTCCTTGGCTTTGGACACATTATTTCTGTTACTGTCGATCAAAACAACCCTCCTATTATTGTTTTTCAAATAAGTAGCGATAAGCCTTGACGGTTCCGACGAACCAACAATCAGGATCCCTTCAGATTTCTTTAAAATAACACCCGTGAGTTTGGCCATGATTCGAGCAGTGGTAGCGTTGAGCAAAACGGTTCCCAAAACGATCATAAACACCAGTGGCGTAATATAGTTGGCATTTGTAACCCCCTGCATAGTGAGCTTCAACCCAAATAGCGAGGCTATACCGGCTGCTACGATACCCCTGGGGCCAATCCAGCTTATAAATATTTTTTCATTACTGCTCAGCGAACTTTTCCTGCTGCTAAGAAACACGCCCAGGGGCCTTACAATTAGCACCACAACACCAAGAAGGATAAGTGAATTCCAGTTATAGATCAATTCAAGATCGGAAATATTGATATTTGCAGAAAGCAAGATAAAAAGTATGGAAATCAATAAAATACTTATGGTCTCTTTAAAATACAAAACATCTTTTAGGGCGCTTATTTTCATATTACCCAATACCATTCCCATGATCACGACGGCAAGCAGACCACTCTCATGGGCGAAAAGATCAGAAAGCACAAATACAGTCAATACAAGTGCAAGAGAGACCACGTTCAATAAATAATGAGGGATCCATCGTTGCTTCAGCGCGGTGGAAAAGACATAGGCCGAGGTAAAACCTATGGAAAAACCTATGATAATGATTTTGCCAAATTCTGCTAATGTTTCCTTGGTATATTCTGTGCCATGATCTCCTCCGAGAATGATAAACTCGAAGACAATTACAGCCACAAGGGCTCCGATAGGATCAATCAGGATACCTTCCCATTTCAATATGGTCGAAATATCTTTTTTCAAAGGAAGGTTCCTTAGAATTGGTGTAATGACCGTAGGTCCAGTGACAATGATTAATGCAGAGAACAAAAATGACAAGGGCCAATTAAGACCGATAATATAATGAGCGGCAATTCCAGCTGTTATCATGGTAGTCAGGGCTCCTACGGTGATCAGTTTATAAATCACCGGGCCTACACTTCTTATCTCATCTTTTTTCAAGGTAAGCCCCCCTTCAAAAAGTATCAGTGCAATAGCCAGGGAAACAAAATTGAAAAGGCTTTCTCCCGGAAAAAGTCCATGGGTGCCATTCCAGACAGGCTCGATCCATTTATTTCCATCAACTGAAAACAAAGTAGAAAAAGGGCCTACGAACAGGCCGATAAGAATTAGTGGAAGGATAGCAGGGATTTTAAATTTCCAGGCTACCCACTGGGCGAGTATCCCAAGGATGATAATACCAGCAAGTTCGAGCATAATTAATTTTATTGATCGCTTAAAAATACTATTTTTATCCGATTCGATAGAGGATTAGAGCAATCAAGCAAGATATTATTTAAAAAAGGTATGATATCTATCAATAATTGATAAGAAAAATCAAGGTATATGAAATTTGAATTATGTACAGATAGTGTGGAGGGAGCAGTGATTGCGGGTCAATTTGGCTTTACCAGCATAGAACTTTGTTCAGCTTTATCTGTTGGGGGCTTGACACCAAGTTACGGTTTGATCAAACAATGTGTAGCTCGTTCAAAAGTAGAAGTTCACGTAATGATAAGGCACATGGAAGGAGGTTTTCAAGTAACAAAAGATGACCTGGCCCTTATGCGACTGGATATTAAGGCAGCGAAAGAAGCAGGTGCTTTTGGGGTGGTTTTTGGGATTCTCGATATGCATAATGAGGTTGCTGAGTCAAATAAGGATTTGGTTCAACTGGCGAATGCATTAGGTTTAAAAACAACTTTCCACAGGGCCTTTGATTTTGTTCCGGATTTCAGGGCAGCGATAAGGAAAGTAGCGGCTTTTGGCTTTGATCGCTTGTTAACATCCGGACTGCAGCCAAAGGCAGAAAAGGGGATAGCTGTTATTGCTGAATTACAACAAGCATATGGGCATAGAATTCAGGTCATTGCGGGTAGCGGCGTACACATGGGGAACGCTTTAAAATTTTCCGGTTCAGGTATACAATACCTGCATTTTACTGCCAGAAAACCTGAGAATAAGGCTGTCAGCATGGGCATGGGCCAGGCCATGATTACAGATACTGAAAAGATCCAGCAAATCGTAAACCTGCCATTTCATCATGTTAATTAGATTTACAGTGTTTTTTTAGGCCTGTCAAAGGAGTTTTAAACTATCCCATGTTTCTTTTCCAGTTGGCGAAATTCAAGTTGATCAGACAATGATACTGGTCCCTTTGGACGAAATATTTTGGCTTTCATCAAAGATAAAGTCAATTTGTCCCAGGTTCACACCCCAGCAGCCCACTTGGTTGACCAATAAATTTTTGTCGTCGAGGTTTCTAACAACGGTAGGTTTTTTTAAAAATGTATGGGTATGCCCACCGATTATAAGATCTAGATTTTTGGTGTTTTTTGCCAAATTGAGATCACAGATATGATCTGGAGTACTTTTATAAAAATAGCCGAGGTGGGAAAGGCAGATAATGAGGTCACACTGCTGTTCATTTTTCAGGATATTGGTCATTTCCTGAGTCACCTCAACAGGATCAAGATAGATCGTTTCCTTGTATAATTTCGGATCAACAAGACCGTCAAGTTTAATGCCAAGTCCAAATACACCAATTTTTAGGCCATCCACATGGAAAATTTTATAGGGATTGGTTTTGCCGTCAAGAATCGTATTTTTAAAATCATAGTTGGCAATGAGGAAATCGAAACTGGCATGGGGCAATTGTTTATCTAGGCCATCAATGCTATTGTCAAAATCATGGTTCCCTATTGTTGCTGCGTCATAACCAAGTTTACTCATCATTTTAAATTCTACTTCCCCACCGAAATAATTAAAATAAGGCGTGCCCTGAAAAATATCACCGGCATCGAATAAGAGTGTGTTTGGATTTTCTATGCGAATACTTTCTATCAGAGAGGCCCTTCTGGCAACACCTCCGAGGTTTGGATACTTATCATGGCCCTTTGAAAATACTTCAATATGGCTATGCACGTCATTGGTGTGCAGGATTGTGATCCTTTTTTCAGTTTTATAATCGCAAGAACTCAATGGGAGCCCACTCAAACCGATAAGCGATCCGGTTGCGATAGAATTCTTTAAGAATTGCCTTCTTTTCATTTAATTGATTTTAGTAAATCGGTTGTCCAGTGAGCTATGCAGCGTGTCTACCTTTCTGAGATGATCAATAAGGGCATCCCTTACTTTGTAATCGCTCGTGTACAGATCAAGTGGTTCAGTAAAAAAAGACATCTGATCTCCTCCGTGTTGCAAATAGTCATGGGTAAGCACCCAATAGCTTTTTTCAGGATCAAAAGTTTCATCCTGAACCTGAATTTTTGACAATTCTTCGCCCTTTAGTTCAAGCTGAACCCCTGCTAAGGGATGCGCCTGTTTTCTCTTTGCCAGATAATCAAATAATTCAATCACTTTGCTGCCAGATAAATGCACTATGACCAATTTGTTTTCAAAGGGCATCAGTTTAAAAACTTGTTCTACTGTTACGGAGCCTTTGGGAACAGCCGTTCTGATGCCACCATAGTTGAACAAAGCAAAATCGATGCGCTTACCCGTATTCTGCTGAAAAATACTGTCTGCACTTTTTAAGCAGGCATCAGCATAAAAATTTCCAAGTGAACTCTCCAGTTCAGTTTCTTCTCTTGACAGGTTACGAGGATTATAGCAAAGCACTTCATTGATTTTGCTTTCCAGGGCGTCATGATAAGGCTGAACATCTTTAAGTATATCCGGATCAGGCTCAATAGCAGCAGTGATTTCAACCTGTTTCCCACGGATCATTTTCAGTTCCTTGTTTTTTTCTTTACAGGAAATAGTTATTTTGTTTAATAATGACGAAATCAATATTAATACTATAATTTTATATAGTTTTGTGCGCATAATTCAGGTGAATGGGAATATTGAATTTAAAGAATACAACCGCCAACAAATTTATAAAAAACCAACTTACAGCAACTGCTTCCGAAAGGAAATTTGAGTTGAAGGCTATAGAAAGAGTTGGAGTACTGGCTGAAGCGTCTTTATTCAAGACCTATGATTTCACCAAACGATTAAGTGAAGGATTGAATCTGGAGATCGAAGATTTAAAAGTCTGCTTGTTTGATGGGAGTCAAAAAGGTGCTGAACTCGAATTTCACAGGCTTTGCAGTGAAAAGGATTTTGGCTTATATGGTAAAATAAAATCAGAGGCGCTTAAAAATTTCGTGAGCAGGGACTTTGATCTTTTGGTCAATTACTGTGATCCGAAACTCTTGTTTCCTCAAGTGATTATGTTGAAATCAGCAGCGAAGATAAGAGCAGGATTTGAGCACGAGGTTAATTTTTTTAATGATATAGCCATTAAAGTGCGTGGAAATGACATCGATGGATTTAACAAGGAGTTGCTAAAGTATTTACGGATACTTAATTTAATAAAATAATTAAGAATAATTATCGAAAATAAAATGGAAGAATTTAGAGGAACCGGGGTGGCTTTGATAACGCCTTTTACTTCGAATGGCGATATAGATTTTGAAGCTTTGGAAAGACTGGTGAATTACCAGGTGGATAACGGCATTGATTATTTAGTGGTTCTTGGGACCACAGGAGAAACGGCAACGCTGACCAAAGAAGAAAAGGACCAGATAAAAGCTAAAGTCCTTGAAGTAAATGACGGCAGGCTTCCTGTCGTACTTGGACTTGGAGGAAATAACACCAGGAGTTTGGTGGAAGAGCTTCAGCAGGGAAATTTCGATGGTTTTTCAGCCATTTTATCGGTTTCACCCTACTATAATAAACCATCCCAGGAAGGGATATACCAGCATTATAAAATGATTGCAGAGGCCAGCCCCTTGCCAGTGATCTTGTATAATGTGCCGCCGCGCACGGGAAGTAACATGACGGCAGCAACTGTGATGAGACTGGCCAATGATTGCAAAAACATTATTGGTGTTAAAGAAGCCGCTGGCGATTTTGAACAGGTCCTTGAATTGATCCGGAACAAACCTGATGGTTTTCTGGTGATCTCAGGCGAGGATAAACTTGCTTTGCCTTTGGTTTTAGCCGGAGGGGCAGGTGTTATTTCTGTAATTGGACAAGGTTTGCCCGCTGCATTCAGTGAAATGATCCGTTTAGGTCAAAACGGAGTATGTGACAAAGCCTTTGACATCTATTATGGATTATCAGAAAGTATAGATTTGATCTTTGCTGAAGGCAACCCATCAGGTATCAAAAGCATGCTTAAATCATTTGGAATTTCAGAGATTTTTGTAAGATTACCATTAGTGCCCGCAACACATGAATTACAACAAAAAATTAATACCTTTGTATCTCGTTTTAAAAATTAAAAAATGGTTTCAGAAATAATTGAAAAAGCATTAAATCATCAGATTCAGATTGAAGCTGAATCTTCACAAATATACCTTGCAATGGCCTCATGGGCTGAAATTCAAGGATTTGAAGGAGTTGCATCGTTTATGTATGCTCATTCGGATGAAGAGAGAATGCACATGTTAAAACTTGTCAAATTCGTAAATGAAAGAGGAGGGCATGCGCAGATTACAGCGCTGGAAAAACCACCTATGTCATTCGGATCCTTTAAGGAAATGTTCCAGAGTCTTTTTGATCATGAAGTCATGGTTTCTCAAAAGATCAACGATCTGGTTGATATCACGCTCAAGGAAAAAGATTATGCGACCCATAATTTTCTTCAATGGTATGTTGCTGAACAGATTGAAGAAGAGGCACTTGCAAGAAACATTCTTGATAAAATCAATTTGATTGGAGATGATAAGGGTGGTCTGTATCTTTTTGATAATGATGTAAAACTTCTGGTTGGAAACCAGGCTGCACAATAGAAAATTGGGTTAAATAGCTTGATTTTGAATTAAATCAGTAAGAATCAGATATTTATTATTTGGTTCTTACTTTCGTTTATGCGGAAAATATTTTTTATAATTCCGTTTTAAAAGAGTAATTTTGCCAAATGCAAAAAATGAAGAAGTTAGCTTTAATATTAATACTTGCCGTTCTGCTTGGTTCTTGTGCTGAATACCATAAAGTTTTGAACAAAGGAAAGAATACTGAAAAGTATCAGTTGGCAGTAGATATGTATGAGAAGAAGGATTACAAAAAGGCCATTGCTTTGTTTGAAAAAATAATGGGGCCTTATGCCAACAAACCTCAAATGGAAAGAATCCAATTTATGATTTCAGACTGCTATTTCCAGACTGAAAATTATACGATGGCATCATATTATTTTTCTAAATTCATTACCAATTACCCTGAGAGCACAAAGGTCCAGGAAGCAGCTTATTTTAGTGCAAAAAGTTATTACCTGGCTTCACCAAGATATAGCAGGGATCAGGAAGACACCTATAAGGCTTTAACTGCTTATCAAAATTTTATTGATAAATACCCGCAATCTGATTTGATAGAAGAGGCAAACAAGGATTATGCAGAATTGAACAGAAAACTTCAATTCAAGGATTTTGAAATTGCCAGACAGTATTATCATACAGAAAGGTACAAGGCAGCTATTCAGGCTTTTGAAACTTTTAATGAAGACCATTTGGGGTCAGAGTTTAAGGAAGAGACTTATTATTACAGCTTTAAATCAGCCTATGAATTAGGTATGAAAAGCGTTTTAAGCAAAAAGGAAGAAAGAATATCAGAGGCTTTATTGTCTCATAGAAAGTTTCAGAAAACATTCCCGGAATCCGAACGGTTGAAGGAGGTGAATGAATTAGGAGTAAAACTCCAGGAAGAATTGATCAAAACCAAAGAATTATTATTAGCTACAATATCACAAAAATAATTAACTGATGAAAGATTACAAAAACACAGGAGCTCCTGAGAGTACGATTACTTTTGATAAAGTTAAAATCGAAGCCCCAACTCAGAATATATATAAGGCTATAGCCATTATGTCAAAAAGGGCATCTCAGGTTAATGAGGATTTGAAGAGTGAACTAATTGACAAATTAGAAGAATTTGCTACTTTTAATGATAGCCTGGAGGAGGTTTTTGAAAATAAGGAGCAAATTGAAGTGTCTCGTTTTTATGAAAGACTGCCAAAACCTACTTCAATAGCTGTTCAGGAATGGTTGAATGATGAAATTTACTACAGAACTCCAGATACAGATAACGATACTATAGAATAATGATGTCTGTTTTAAGCGGTAAGAAAATCCTTCTCGGCGTTACTGCCGGAATAGCTGCTTATAAAACTTCCTATTTGGTAAGGCATTTTATTAAGGCGGGGGCGGAAGTTAAAGTGGTGATGACTCCGGCCGCCAAAGATTTTGTGACACCACTTACCTTATCTACTTTATCCAAGAACCCTGTTCATTCTACTTTTTACGACAGAAGTGAAGAAAACGAGCTTTGGAACAACCATGTCGACCTGGCGCTATGGGCTGATTTGATGGTGATAGCTCCATTGACGGCCAATACATTGGCCAAAATGTCTGAGGGTATTTGCGATAATTTGCTTTTGGCTACTTATTTGTCTGCCAAGTCAACCGTGTATTTTGCACCAGCCATGGATTTGGATATGTACCAGCATGAAACTACTTCCGTTAATATCAATACATTGGAGAAAAGGGGAAATATTTTTATACCTCCTTCTTTCGGAGAGCTGGCCAGCGGGCTGGAGGGAGAAGGAAGAATGGCTGAGCCTGAAGAGATCCTGGCGTTTATTGAAAACCATTTATTGGAAAGCTTACCCCTTAGAGGGAAAAGTGTTTTGATTA
>JBFFLO010000010.1:0-21290 GCA_041554895.1 Lutimonas sp.
CTGATCATTGTCAATATGGCAGAATTTGATGTTGTTGGTTTGCTGTAAAGCTTCATGCTCCCTTCTCGCATTATTGATCCCGGAGATCAATTTAATGAGCCAATTATCCACGGTCCAGTCATAGTGTCGCACCTGAAACTTTTCTGAATTCAAATACTCTTCCTTTCCCGGAAGGGCGGCACTGATCATTTGCTCAAATACAGGGCCATAAATACCTATGTTTGAGCTCAATGTGGCAGCCAGGACATATCGCTGTATATGTTTGGACTCATTGGCTCCCTGCAAATGAAAAGGGTTTATATCAGGAGTATTAGGCCAAAAATTGGGGCGCATGTACTCCGCTTGTTCGGTCTTGGTCAATTCTTCTACGTAGCCGATCAATTCGTGTTTGTTATCGCGCCAGGTAAAATAGGTATATGACTGAGAATAACCTTGTTTGGCCAATTGCTGCATGATTTTGGGCCGGGTAAATGCCTCGGCAAGAAAAATGATATCCGAATGTTTTTTTCTCACCTCATCGATGATCCAATTCCAAAAATAAAAAGGTTTTGTGTGTGGGTTATCCACCCTGAAGATTTTAATACCACAATCTATCCAGAAAAACAGAATATCGAGACATTCCTGCCACAGATTTTTAAAATCTTCAGATTCAAAATAGATGGGAAGTATGTCTTGGTATTTCTTTGGCGGATTTTCAGCGTATTGAACAGTTCCGTCGGGCCTCCACTTAAACCAGGAGGGGTGTTCTTTTACCCAGGGATGATCAGGAGCTGCCTGCAAGGCATAATCCATTGCGATCTCAATATCAAGTTCTTTTGCTTTAGCTATCAATTCTTTAAAATCATCAAGTGAACCCAGATTAGGATGGATATCTTTATGACCTCCGAGCCTTGAGCCAATACCCCAACAAGACCCGACATCTCCTTCAACGGTCACGGTGGTATTATTCTTGCCTTTTCTGTTCACCTCTCCAATGGGATGAACCGGAGGGAAATAAAGGGTGTCAAAACCCATATCAGCCACCCTGTTCAATAGTGGAATACAATCTTTAAAGGTTCCGTGTTTATTTGGTTGCCCGGATGTTGACCTTGGGAAGAACTCGTACCAGGTACTGAACAAGGCTTTTGTCCTGTCAACATAAACACTTAATTCATGGGAATAATTAGCAAGAAATTTTTCAGGGTATTTTTCAAATAATGACCTCAGCCTGTCTGACACCGCTTCTTTAACCGCTTGATCATAGGAGGCTTCATTTTTGAACAGCGTCATTGTCTTTTTTAAATATGCTTTTTCTGATGTACCTGCCCTTTCCATAATTGCCTCAAGATAGAGACTGCCCTCTTCCAATTCTGAGCTTACGTGTTGCCCATCAGCAATCTTCCTGCCGATACCATATTGCCAGTTTAATGCATAATCCACCCAGCCCTCAATCTTATAGGCATAAGTGCCTTGTTTTTGAACTTTGAATGAGCCATGCCACTCATCACTGTGACCAGGCACCATCCTTGATTCCTGCCATTTTTTTTCATTCTGATGCTTGTACAATACTGATGCTGCAAGTACATCGTGTCCGTCAGCTAAAATATCAGCCGACACGTTCACTACTTGACCAACAACCCTTTTTACAGGAAATATTCCCCCGTTGATCTCAGGTGAAACTCGATCAACAACTACTCTTTGTTGCTTTTGCATACTTGATAAATTCAGTCCTAAATAACGTATCCCTTAGGGATAATCGCTCCTTTTTTAATAACCACGATACCGTCCCGAATACAGTACAGGTCAGTTTCCTCGTCTTTTAAATGATCTCCTCCATTAATCCTGACGTCATCACCTATACGGCAATTTTTGTCGATTATCGTATTCTTTATAAAGCAACGTTCTCCGATACCCATAAGTATGCTTGTCTTGTTATTGTTGATTTCGTCAAGGGTTTCATATAAATCATTACCCATCATATAGGTATTAATAACCGTTGATTCACTTCCGATTCTCGACCTGATTCCAATGACCGACCTGTCAATTTTAGCCGCATGGACAATACAACCTTCCCCAATCACACTTCTGTTTAGGGTAGTTCCGGATATTTTAGACGTCGGCAACATCCTGGCCCTTGTATAGATTCTTCTATCTTTGTTATACAGGTCAAAGGCCGGAATATTATCCGTCAATCCCAGGTTGGCTTCAAAGAAGGAATCGATATTTCCTATATCGGTCCAATACCCTTCATATTGGTAACTTACAATTTTATGCTCCCCTAGCGCCTGAGGAATGATTTCTTTCCCAAAATCATTCGTGTCTGGATTTTTCATCAATTCGATCAGCAGATCCCTGTTAAAGATATAAATACCCATTGAAGCGAGGTAATTTCTACCTTCTGATTTCATGTCATCACTAACCTCTGAAGTCCAGTCGGGTAAAAGCTTTTCGTCCGGCTTTTCGATAAAGGAAGTAACTTCATTATTGTCGTCTGATTTTAATATACCAAATGAAGTGGCATCTTTTGCATTTACAGGTATAGTGGCTATGGAAATTTTAGCACCATCCTTTACATGCTGATCAATCATAAGGTTATAGTCCATTTGGTATAACTGGTCTCCTGAAAGTATCAGTGCATAATCAAAATCATGCCTGAGAAAATGATGCATACTCTGCCGTACCGCGTCTGCAGTTCCCTGAAACCAGGTATCACTCATAGGAGTTTGCTCCGCTGCAAGCACATCTACAAAGGCCTGGCTGAAAAAGCTAAAGTGATACGTATTTTTAATGTGCCTGTTCAAAGAAGCAGAATTGAACTGGGTTAACACATACATCCTTTTTATCTCAGAATTTATACAATTGGAAATCGGAATGTCAACCAGTCGGTATTTACCTGCTATTGGAACTGCAGGTTTGGACCTGCTTTGAGTTAATGGGTAAAGTCGGGAACCTTGTCCTCCTCCTAGTATGATTCCTAAAGTTTTTTTACTGAACATATTTTACGGGGTTAAAGATTTGTATAAAGTTAAATAATCTCGAGCTGAATTATCCCACGAATGGTCAATTCTCATGCATTTTTTTCTGATCCTGTTCAATTCCTTCTTATTTTCATATAATTCCTTGGCCCGGTTTATTGAATCGCATACATCTTTTACAGAGGCTTGCATATGACAGATTCCAAAACCACCGTCACCCAGGTCGATTACTGTATCATTTAATCCTCCTGTTCTTCTAACAATCGGAATTGTTCCGTAACGCAGCGCATACATCTGATTCAAGCCGCAGGGTTCAACCCTTGATGGCATCAAAAGAAAATCAGCTGCTGCATATAGTTGATGAGCCAAAGCCTCATCAAAACCAATGACGCATGCATAGTTTTTATTAAAATGTATCCTCAAGGATTTCAATTCAGATTCTATCGAATCTTTTCCTGCCCCTAAAATGAACAGTGAACAATCCTTTTTTAACATCGATTTATACACTACAGCCGGAAACAAATCTGCCCCCTTTTCATAAACCAATCGTCCAATAAAGACGAATAAAGACAATGAATCATCAAGCCCGAATCTTTTGCACAGCTCAGACTTATTGGCCTCTTTCCCCCTTGTAACATCTGTAATTTCGAGGGTTCTGTCCAATAATTTCTGCTTCATCAAATCAGCGATTTATATAAATCCTCTACCTGTTTTGCTATGGCGATCCAGTCAAACGTTTCTTCTACTCTTTTTCTTCCATTTTTAGCCATGGTGACAGAAAGTTCTTTGTTTTGAATCAGTTTATTCACTCCTGCGGCGAGGTCTCTTGAGAATTTATCAGCATTAACAGGCTCAAACGGAGCTTCTTTTTGCTGTTCAAGAGGGACGAGGATCCCTGTTTCACCATTAACCACAACTTCTTTAATACCACCTACAGCACTTGCAACAACTGCAGTTTCACAAGCCATAGCCTCAATATTAATGATCCCGAAAGGCTCATATATAGAAGGGCAACAAAATACATCTGCGTGAGAGTATAACTGGATCACCTCTTCTTTTTCCAACATGACATCGATCCAAATAACATTATCCCTGTCTTTTTTGACCTCAGCCACACTATCTTCCATCTCCTTAGCGATTTCAGGTGTATCCGGTGCACCTGCACAAAGCACGATCTGCGTATCGGGATCTATATATTTTATTGCATTGACCAAATGTATAATGCCCTTTTGCCTTGTAATTCTTCCTACGAACAATACAAAAGGTTTTGACTGGTCAATACCATACTCCTCAAGCGTTGAAGTTTTATCGGTGACCACATACTCCTGAAGGTTAAGTCCATTGTAAATGACCTTAACCTTTTCCTTATCAACATTAAAATGATTAAGAACATCCACTTTTGTTTCTTCAGAAACAGCGATAATCGCATCAGCCATCTCAATAGCCGTTTTTTCAACCCATGAAGAGGCATCATAGCCTCTTCCTAATTGCTCTCTTTTCCATGGCCTTAAGGGCTCCAATGAATGCGTCGTAATGACCAGGGGGATTCCATAACAAAGCTTTGTCACAATACCCGCAAATTGGGCATACCAGGTATGGCAATGCACTATATCAGCATCTACTTCATCCGCATTCATTTGAATGCATGTGCTCAGGGTTTTAAATACAGCCTTAAGCTTTTTATTTGACTTGTCAAAAACAGCATTATCATAAGGAAAACCCTTAACTGATAAATTACCGTCTTTGCTATCCTGGTCGCCAAAGCACCGTACATCGATCTCCATTAATTTGGCCAATTCGGCAGCCAGGTACTCAACATGGACTCCCGCTCCACCATACACATAAGGAGGAAATTCTCTGGTATAAAAAAGTGCTTTCATTATTTTGATGCTTTATTTGAATAGTTTTTTACAAGATGCTTGTCTGTTTCAGGATTCCAGACCCTTGTATCGATTCCGTTCAGGATACCCGAAAATTTTTCACTTTCCTGATCTATCAATTGCTCCAGCCCATTAGCATTCGATTTCAACTCCTCAAGATAACCCGGAGACACTGTTGTTACCCTCCATGAACACTTGATGGCTGTAGCCAATGGATTGATCGCTCCGTCCCAATCTATAAGGCCCATTTTTTTTAAATCAAATTCAGGGAAGTACCTCAACTTATCATAGCCAAACTGACCCTGATACTGAGCGTTGTGAATCGTAAAAACAGTTGGTATTTCTTGTAGGGACTCATAGCCTGCAGCATGCGACATTAAAAACGATATAAAACCCGTTTGATGATCATGTGAATGAACTATGGAAGGCTTTTTCTCAAGGCTTAGCAACCAGTCCAAAACGGCTAATTGAAATGCTAAAAATCGCTCTACGTCATCGTCGTAAGAGTATATTTCAGGGCGATCAAACAAGCCTGGAATTTGAACCAGGAAAACCGGGAAATCAAAAGGCTCTTCGGGCGTAAAAATCTTAAAATCATAATGCAGTTTACCCAACTTTAAATGATTTTTATACTCAAGGTTCAAATGCAGATTTTTCATGAAATCATTACCGTATAAAGGCATAATCACTTTGGAGAGCACTCCCTCCTTTTGTTGGTATTTTGGCAAAGCTCCTACAACGTCAGCCAAACCGCCGACTTTGGCTAGGGGAAAACACTCGGCGCTTACGTTCAAAATTTCCATAGATAATTAACTACAATAAAAATACATACCACTGATAATCAATGGTATAATATTCTTTGTTTGAATTTTTTAATATATAAAATAATTATGTATTTCTAAAAATTTTGGAAGCTTATATTAATTCAGCATAAAAACCATCAACAATTATTGTGAATACTCCTTTTTTTTCAACATTAAATTTTGAATTAATAAAACCTGTTTTAATGCAAAAAAAAACATATTACAAAAAGTAATATGTTTTTCATTTATTTCATTTATCCTATTTCGCAAGAGGCGCTTCGTCAGTTCTGATCGACTGGTAAGAAGGGTGCCCCATTTGCCAAAAAGAAAAGCTAAATATATCGGCAAACTCTTCAAACTGTTTTGTTTTCGCATCACTTCCATGACCAGATTCATAATCCACCCTAAACAGTATCGGGTTATCCGAACCGTTGGCAGCTTGCAGCCGGGCTGCAAATTTTCCGGGTTCCCAGGCCGAGACTCTACGATCGTTTATTCCTGTTGTGATCATTGTAGCTGGATACTTTACGCCATCCTTAATATGCAAATAGGAATCCATTTCATATAGCGCCTTAAACTCTTCCTCAATCGTAACAGTTCCAAACTCGGGAGCGTTGACTGGGCCATTAGGTGAGTTCTCCATTCGCACAGTATTCATTGCTCCTACTGCAGGAACCACCACTCCAAAAAGATCGGGACGCTCTGTCATGGATCGACCTACCAATATACCTCCTGCGCTCCCTCCAAATATCATGGTTTTCTCAGGAGAACTGATTTTTTCTTTATGCATATATTCGGCACATGCTATAAAGTCTTTCCACGTATTGGGTTTGGTTTGCTTGTAACCGGCCTTATGCCAGACATCACCCAATTCACCTCCGCCGCGAACATGACCAATTGCTATAACCCCCCCTTCACTTATCCATGTAAGAAAGATTGTTGAAAAGAAAGGACTAATGGAAATGCCATAGGAACCGTAGCCGTAGAGCATAAGTGGATTCTTCCCGTCTCTTTTCATATTCTTGTCATAGATCAATGATACCGGCACCATAACTCCATCATGGGAAGGCACCATGATCTCTTCGGCTACAATATTCTCAAATTCCGGGAATTCGGCCTTCGAAGACAGCATTTCATAAGTAAAACTCTTGTCATTAAGGTCGTACCTGTATCTGGCTCCATCACGTGTCCATCCGCCCATAGATATCCACAACTCTTTATGATCAACTCCTTTTGTACTAAGAGAAGCCGAGCCTGCCGTAAAGGGTAATTCTAGTTCCTCCGCAGCTGCTCCGGGTTCTTTAAGGTAATATACCTTGGTCTCCACCCCATTTCTTCGTTTTGCAAAGAAATATCCTTCTGAAGTAATGGCAAAATCAGTTATAACTGATTCTTCGTCGTGTGGTATCAGGGTAGTTGCTTTTGAGAAGTCTGTATTTGCAAGGGGTGACATCATAACTTTGTAATTTGGGGCGTCTTTTTTGGATCTCAAATAGAAATTCTTGCTGTCGGTACCCAAACTTGTGATCATATCTTCACGCTTTACAATTTGCTTCCATGGGGTGTGCTTTTGCTTTAATCCATCTGCATCAGCCATATAAATTTTAGCATTACGCTCCACCGTAGAAGCATACATAAATAACTTATCTGCATCCTTGTCATAATAAATACGTGGAATTTCCTCAGGTGTGATATTGAGTTCCGGATAGTCGGGAGCCCAAAATACAACAGGGTCATTGGCCGAATCCGAACCTACCTCATGAAGATATGTTTTTGTATTCAACTGTCTGTTTTGGTCGGTAATATCATCTGAGTTGTACTTGCTGTAACTGAAGCTTTTGTTGTCTTTTTGCCAGGCAGCACCACCCATGCTTGAACTGATCGCCTCCGACAAAAGTTTATTGGTCTTCATATCCATGACCAGTATGGTCGATGTTTCAGACCCATTCGGAGCTACAGCAAAGGACAAGAGGCTACCATCCCGATTCGGACTAATCGATCCGATGGTGTACTGTTTGCCTTCTTCCTTATTATAAGAAGAAGGATCAAATAATAAGGTTTCCTGGCCCTCATAACCTTTACGCATAAATAATTTTCCGGTTTCATCCTCAGGAGTAGTTTTCAAATAAAAATAGAAGTCATTCTCTGTTATTTTCAAGTTGTAAACACGACTTGACCTTCTTTGATCAAGTTCCTTGAACTTGGATATCAAAGCTTCCCGCCCATTCACATTCTTCAATATATGCGTTGTGTAATCTCCCTGGCCTTTAAACCATTCGATTACTTTTTCGTCATTCATGTCTTCCAGATACCGATACTGGTCTTCAATTTTTTGGCCAAAGTACTCATCGACCACAATTTTTACAGGAGCCACGGGTTGGTTCTGTGCCAACACCCCAAAACAAGGAGTCAAAAGCAATAGCAATAATAGTTTTTTCATAAGGTTTAGTTTTATTAAAATGAATGTATCACTGACACCAAACTTGCTCATACAAGAATAACAACCTCTTCAGATTCGAAACTGGTCATTCATAAATATCAGATATCATTCAAAGTCGAATAAAGATAAGTTAAAATTCACAAATCAAATTGCAGGTCAATTTGGCTTAGACGCAAGGTTTCTCAAAAAAGAAGGGCAACCTTATAAAGGTTTTAAAAAATATTTAGGAGTTTTTCCAATACTGAGGTTTTGCATCTTCCGATAACTGATTCCAATATTCCTGATTGACAATGTGATGACCGTCAAGGGTTTTTAACCTCCGCTGGAAAACATATACAGTTGGATTAAACACCATATCAGTGACCCCTATTGTATATAATTGAGGGTCTTCCTCACTTTTACGCTTCTCCTCCTCAACAAGAACTTCAAAGCCATTAACTTCCAACAATCGTTTTAGAAAATCCATGCGTTCTGCAGTAATTTTTTTCTCTACAAAGGTGACTCTCTGATCGCCTATTGATCCAAACATATGTTTTCCTTCTAACCCCATAATGCTAAAAAATACTTAGTTGATAAATATAATCGTAAATCGGACTGTAGACACCTATAAATAGTACGCCAACAACCGCAAGTATCAATCCCAATTTCATCGTAAACTTACTTTCAAAATATGGTATGGGATTGTCGCTTCTTCGCAGGAACATGGCCCTTATAACAAGTAGATAATAGTACAGCGAAATAGTGACATTAACCACTGCTAAAAATACCAGAAAATATAATCCCTGACTTGCAGCAGCTGTAAATAAGAAGAATTTACCAAAGAAACCTGCCACCGGCGGAATCCCTGCCAGAGAGAAAAGTGCCAACATCATGACCAGGCTTAGTTTGGGATTTGTCCTGTATAAGCCGTTATAATCATCCATATTCTCTTTTCCCGTTTCCGTTGAAATAGCTTGTATCACTCCAAAGGCTGCCAGATTCGTAAATACATAGATCGAGACAAAATATACCACGGTTGAGATACCCAATTGATCATTGGAAAGAATACCAAGTAAAATAAACCCTGCCTGGGCAATGGATGAAAAAGCAAGGAATCTTTTCATATTCTGCTGACGCAGGGCGAACAAGTTCCCAATAAACATGGTAGCTATAGAAACTATATAGAGCAACTTACTGGTTACTAATTCAAAAGGCTTCATTACGGTGAATATAATAATCATCAAGATCAATACCGCTGATCCTTTTGAGATCACAGAAAGATAGGATGTCACTCCGATAGGAGCCCCTTCATAAACATCTGCCGTCCAGAAATGAAATGGAACCAACGAAATTTTAAAAGCAAGGCCAGAGAAGAAAAAGATAAATCCAACCAGGCTTAAATTTGAATAGGTCAATAATTCGGCTACTTCATTAAAATAAATACTCCCTGTAGTGGCATAGATCAGAGACACCCCAAAAACCGAAGTTCCCGAAGCCAAAGCTGCCGACAAAATAAACTTAATTCCTGCCTCGGCAGAAACCCGTTTACTGGTTTCAAAAGCCACTAAAGCCGCAATGGGTAAGGCAGACAATTCTAGTCCCAAATAGAACATGAGAAAATCACCTGAAGAGATCATATAATACATTCCCAAAAGTGATGAAAGCATCAACATAAAGAATTCGGTAGATTTATGTTGAGCTACAATTTCTTTTTTGATCCATTCGGCTGATTGCAGTAAAATGATCAATACACCAATATTCAAGACATTCTTAAACAGGTGAATTAACTGGGTTGTATGGAACATTCCTCCAAAAAGAGATCCATCTTCAAGAGGAATAAAACCAACTAAAGTATGAATAGTGAAAAAAGCAATAGCCATATTAACAAGGGCTTTCTTATTGCTCATGAATATCTCCAAGATGACAAGAATCAGGATCACGGCCAGAAGAACCAACTCTTGTCTCATTAATAAAAATCCTCCTAAATCCATATGCTTAAATTTTTCTTTCTTTTAATCAATTCTGTTTTCTGGATCAAACCTTCTTTCACCAGTTTTAACTACATCATTCGCTCTATAAAAGGGCTTATACTCTCTCTTATCATGTCACTTAACCAAATTGGTGTCATACCCATAAAAACGATCGGGATCAGCAATAAGATCACCCCTACTTTTTCGTACCACGTTGCTCCTTCCAATTCCATAAATTCGTTATTTCTAATCGGCCCCATCAACATCATTCCAACTACCCTCAAAATGTAAACTGCGGTAACCACGATTGCCGAAACAGTAATAATAGTGGCCACACGATGAAACATATCAGGATGTTGAAAGGCACCTACAAATATTTGCATTTCTGCCATAAAACCACTAAATCCTGGCAATCCAAGGGAGGCCAGACCAGCAATAACATACATCACAGATATAAAAGGAATGACTTTTAACAATCCACCCATTTTAGTAACATCACGTGTATGTGTTCTGCCATAGATCATACCGATCAAGGCAAAGAAAAGTGCGGTCATAAAACCATGAGACAGAGACTGAAGTATGGCTCCATTCCAGGCCGTTTTATTCAACATCAGAAGGGCGAACAAAACCATTCCCAAATGGCTTACTGAAGAATAGGCATTGATATACTTTAAATCTGTTTGTTTGATCGCTGCCAACGCACCGTAAAATACACCGATGACCGATAACACTATAAAAAAGTTGGACCAGGTCATGGCTCCTTCAGGAAGCAAATACATGGCGACACGAAATACACCATAGCCTCCCAATTTCATCAACACCCCGGCATGGAGCATTGAAACCGCAGTTGGAGCGGATGCATGACCATCAGGTGACCAGGTATGAAATGGAAATAAAGCACCAAGCACAGCGAATCCGATAAAAGTTAAAGGAAAAAATAAATTCTGAGCTTCAACAGGTATGTTAACCTGAGCAATTTCCAAGATGTTATATGTTAATGCCCCACCGTCAGCATTTGAATTGAAATAAATACCTAGAATTCCGACGAGTAAAACAGCCGAGGCTCCCATTAGCATTAAGGTAAGTTTCATAGCAGAATATTCTTTAGGCCCGGATCCCCAGATACCTATGAGCAGGAACATCGGGATCACCGCTATTTCATAAAACAGAAACATGGTGAAAAGATCAAGGGAAATAAAGAATCCAAAAACTCCGGTAGCCAAGACGATGAGTGAAATAAAGAATTCCTTGTGCAAGTCTTCCATTTTCCATGAAATAAATACACCCGCAAGCACTACGATGGAGGCCAAAACGATCATCGCCACAGATATTCCGTCAACCCCAATGGTATAATGAATGTTGAATTTTTCAAACCAAAGAACATCCCTGGTAAAAACCATGATCGAATCATTGATCTGTTTCTCCTTGTAATAGGCGAAGATCAAGTTCAAGGACATCATAAACTGTACAAACATTCCAACAGCTGCGATCACTCTGGATTGTTTTAAATTTTTGGAAAAAATCAACACCAACATGGTAATGACCGGTACGATAACAAATAAGCTTAGTATATCCATCTTGCAACTAAATAATCCATTTATAAATAAAAATCATCGCCAACACTACCGCACCTGCTAGAAAAGCAAAGGCATAGTCTTGCACCCGTCCAGTTTGAATTTTCTTGATCTTTTCCGAGCCTGCTACTGTGGAATTACCAATAAGGTTCATCGTGCCATCCACTATATGTCTGTCAAACCAGGCAAATGGTGCCGAGATCCTTTTAAAAATAATCTCCTTGGTTACGAATAAGTACAGCTCATCAAAATAGAATTTATCAAAGGCCCATCGGTATAATGATCCAAAGGAAGCAGAAACCTTATCAGGAAGCCCGCTCGGTTTTTTATAAAAAATAAAAGCCAATATGATTCCAATCAGACCAACTCCAACTGCTATGGCCGCCAATGGGTAATTCAAATGAGCCTCAAAAGACTGATGATCTACCGTCACATATTCACTAAAATGAATATAACCTGCAACTGCACTCATTATGGCCAGAAATACCAAAGGAAAAGTCATGGAGACAGGAGATTCATGTGGCGTATGTTCGTATTTTGTATCCTTTCCCCAGAATATGCCAAAATATAATCTAAACATATAGAAGGCAGTCAATCCGGCAACAACTACTCCAATCACATAGATCAACTTGTTGTGTTCATATGCAGCAACAAGAATTTCATCCTTACTGAAGAAACCTGCAAAACCAGGGAAACCGGCAATAGACAATGCAGCTATCAAGAAAGTAATATGAGTAATAGGCATGTATTTTCTCAAGCCTCCCATATCCTGTAAATTATTACTGTGAATCGCATGAATAATCGAACCGGCTCCTAAGAATAGTAAGCCTTTGAACATGGCATGGGTAAACAAATGAAACATTGAAGCCATATAACCTAGTCCGTCATGACCATAGTAACCCGAAACGCCCAGTGCCAACATCATATACCCGATCTGAGACATGGTTGAAAAGGCCAGTACCCTTTTAATATCATTTTGAGTCAAGGCAATAATCGCCGCAAAAAGCGCTGAAAATGCCCCTACCCAGGCTACGACATTCAAAGCATAACCATCTTCAACAAAATAATACAATGGAAATAATCTCGCCACAAGATATACACCTGCCACAACCATCGTTGCTGCATGAATCAGTGCTGATACCGGCGTTGGCCCTTCCATCGCGTCAGGTAGCCAGATATGTAAAGGAAACATGGCCGATTTTCCGGCACCTCCCATAAAAATCAAAAGTAAACCCCAGGTGATAACAGACAAGCCCATAAAGGAGGTTGAAGCCCAAGTGGTAATCACATTGCCTTCAAGATCATTTAAGGCGGCAAAATCATATGATCCTCCATAATACCCTATGATCAGAATACCTATTAAAAATCCAAGGTCAGCGAACCTGGTTACAATAAAAGCTTTCTTGGCTGCTGCTACAGCCGAAGGTTTTGTATAATAATATCCAATGAGTAAAAAAGATGACACCCCGACCAATTCCCAAAAGATATAGATTTGGAAAAGGTTTACGGCCATTACCAATCCCATCATGGAAAAAGTAAAAAGTGAGAGAAAAGCGAAAAATTTGGTATAACCCGGGTCGCCTTTCATATATCCTCGACTGTAAAGATGTACCATAAAAGAAATCGTTGATACAACCACAAGCATCATTACAGAGATCTGATCGATCAAAACACCCATATCAATAAAGAGTGTTTCTGTAAAGCTCATCCAGCGCCATTGTTCAGTAAAAGTCTGGTAAACATCACCAACTTTTCCAACCACAAAGAAATACTGATAAGCAGTATAATATGACAAACCTAGTGTAATAAAAAGCCCCAAAGATCCTATCCAACCGGATACCGCAGGCTTTATTCTATTGTAATTGATCCCCAGGAGCAAAAATACTGCTAAAGGAATTAAAGGAATTAAAATGGTATAGGTAAAATCCATAATTACATTATTTCATTATTCAATATTTCATTGTTTCCGTGTCTTCTACTTCAACGGAAGTAATCAGTTTGTAAAGATTGATCACAATTGCAACGGCCAGGGCAGTTTCGGCTGCTGCTACAGCTACGATAAATATCGAGAAGAATACGCCTTGAAGCACATCAGGATATAAATAGGTATTGATCACTACAAAATTGATTGCTGAGGCATTAAGAATCAATTCAATTGACAGTAACATGGTGATCAGATTCTTTCTTGTGAGAAAACCGTATACTCCAATAAAAAATATGATCGAAGTCAAAGTTAAAATCTCATATATACTTATTCCTTGTATCATTTAGCTTCGTTTTACTGTTCTAATCTTTTTCCTTTAGCAATAACAATGGCACCTATCATAACCGCCACAATTAATACACTGATTACTTCAAAAGGAAGTATAAAACCACCCTCCTTATAACTCAACATCCCAAGCCCAATATCATGTACTTCAATGCTATTATAGTTCTCAGCGGGTCTGAATTCATAGGTGAAAATCGCGTATAAAGTGAGCACAAGTCCCGAGAGGCTTAACAATCCTGCCAAAATGCGTTGTGATAATTTCGAAACATCAAGTCTCAATTCGATATGATGCACCAGCAATACAGAGAAAATGATCAAAACGATCACACCTCCTGCATATACAGCAAGTTGTATAGCTGCCATAAAGGAATAATCTACCATAAAATAGATGCCTGCGATTCCTATCAATACGAATAAAAGGTAGATCACTGCTCTTAGCATTTTTCTACTCGAAACAGCTTTAATCGCGAAAATGATCATGATCAAGGCTATAAGATAAAATATAATTCTTTCCATAATATTAATCTTCGATTCCCGCTTGTACCTTTGAGCCGGGTTGGTTCAATACTTTTGTTAGCATGCTTCTGTCATAAACAGAATTTTCGTAATTCTGAGCCCATACAATAGCATCGGTAGGACAAGCTTCGATGCATAAACCGCACATGGTACACATAGACAAATGGTAGATATGCTTATCGATCATTTTTTTCTTTTTCCCCGTTGCCGGATCAACCTGTCTGTCCCATACTATCTCAATTGAACCGTTGGGGCATGCTATTTCACATTTCTGGCATCCGGTACAATAGTGTTCATTATTATCGTCATGTGGCATGACAACTTCACCTCTAAACCGATCGAACATTTTTAGTGTATCTCTGTTATCGGGATATTGTTGTGTTATACTGCCTTTTCGTGCATGAATAAAATAACCTCCTGTAACACTCATTCCGGTTAATAAGGTTTTTATTCCGTTATATATATCTGAAAAGTAACTCATTATCGTTCTTTATCATTTATTAAATTATCCAATTCAACCAAATTACGATGGCCATTATTACTATATTCACCAAGTTTATTGGTAATAAATACTTCCATTCCAGGGTTAATAATTGGTCTACCCTCAATCTTGGGAAAGTCCACCTAAACCACATCATCACAAAAATAATTACCAATACTTTTATCAAAAACCAAATAGATTCAGGGAACCATGCAATATTATCCGTGATTCCGAAAGGAGATAACCATCCTCCAAAAAATAACACTACAGCTATTGAAGCAATAATGAACATATTGATAAATTCTGCTAAAAAGAAATAGGCAAATTTCATCCCTGAATATTCTGTGTGAAAACCTGCTCCTAATTCAGATTCTGCTTCTACCAAATCAAATGGGGCTCTATTGGTTTCGGCCGTTCCGGCTATCATAAAAATCATAAAAGCGATGAGCGCAGGAATATGTCCTTGCACGATTAGCCAGCCGCCAGTTCTTTGTACCTCAATAATTTCCGACAATTGTAAAGACCCAGTCAATAAAACCATCGTTAATATTGACAAGCCTACAGACAATTCATAACTAATGGTTTGCAAACCACTTCGCATGGCACCTATCAAAGCAAATTTATTATTACTTGCCCATCCTCCTAAAAGAATTCCTATCACCCCAACTGAAGAGACTGCCAATAAAAAGAATACCCCAATATTGATATCAAAGGCTTGAAATTGTCTTGAAAAAGGAAAAACACTAATCGCAATTAGTGAAGACACAATGACGAAATAAGGTGCTAAATTGAATAAAAAATTGTCAGCCTTATCAGTAATTGTCAATTCTTTAGAAACCAGTTTCAAGGCATCTGCCATGGTTTGAAACATACCACCAGGGCCCACTCTATTTGGTCCTAACCGCAACTGAAACCATGCGGCCACTTTGCGTTCTAACAATACTAAATACAATCCTGCTACTGCAAATAAGGTGAGATAAGCTACTGCAATTAAAACCCAAATTGTAATTGTCGCTGCACTTTCCGGCATGACAGCGTAAATCCAATCATTTATTGTTTTTGTTATGCTTAATGGTAAATTCATCATTAAAAAATTAGTCATATTAGCGATCAATATCTGGTATTACAAAATCAAATGAAGCCATCGTAGCTACCAAATCCGCTATTTTACCCCCTTTTGAAATATGGTTTAAAACTGATAAATTCGAAAATCCTGGTGAACGGAATTTAAGCCTGTACGGATTTTTAGTTCCGGTACTATTTATATAAACCCCTAATTCTCCTCTTGCTGTTTCAACACGCTGGTAAAATTCACCTTTCGGTAATTTAATTACTGCATTTGTTGCTACTTTGGTTTCTCCTTCAGGGATATTATCAATCAATTGCTCAATAATTGACATCGATTCCCACATTTCCATCATTCTTACTTTATATCTCGCATAGGTATCTCCCGATGTAAATAATGCTTCTTTAAAGTCAACACGGTCATAGGCGCTGTAAGGATGGTGTACTCTCACATCATTTGAAAAACCGGACCCTCTTGCAACCGGACCCGATACGCCAAATGAAATAGCGTCTTCTTTTGTTAGAATTCCAACTCCTTTTGTTCTTTTTTCAAAAATTATATTTCCAGTTAACAAACGGTCATATTCAGGAATTTTAGTCTTAAAATGTTTGATAAATTCCTTGGTTCGATTTATAAAATTGGGGTGAATATCAAACATCAGCCCACCAGGAATATTGTAATTCATGGTCAATCTGGCACCGCAGGTTTCTTCAAAAATATCATTGATCATCTCTCGATCTCTAAAAGCATAGAAATAAGTAGTTAAGGCTCCAAGGTCCATTCCCATAACGCCCCACCATAAACAATGAGATGCAATACGGGTAAGTTCACCAATAATAGTACGAATCACTTTTACGCGATCAGGAACCTCTATTTCCAGTCCTTTTTCTACCGCTAAGCAAACGGCCTCATTATTGATATGAGAAGACAAATAATCCATCCTGTCTGTAAGATGAACGATTTGCTGATAACTGTCTCTTTCGCACATTTTTTCTATCGAGCGATGTATATATCCTAGATCGGGCTCAACATTTTTGATTATTTCTCCATCAATGGTTAATATCAAACGCAAAACACCATGTGCTGCTGGGTGTTGAGGCCCCATATTAACGAAATATTCTTCCGTTTTTATTTTGGTTTTTAATTCTTGATCGTTCATGAAAATCCTTATTTAACAATCATATTAGCTTCGTCTACATAATCTTTTCTCAATGGCCAGCCGACCCACTCCGGAGTTAAGAAAAGGCGTTTTAAATTTGGATGATTATTGAATTTTATACCAAAAAAATCATAGACTTCCATTTCGTGAAATTCGGCTGTTCTCCATATATCACAAACAGAATCCAGCGTCGGATTCTCCCTGTCTTCAGTCTTCACTTTTACAACTATAGCATGTTTAAATTCTGTGGATTCCAGGTGATAAATAACACCTAATTCTTTACCCCAGTCCATTCCTGTGATACAAAAAGCATAATCAAATTTTAGTTCGGGTTCTGATTTTAACTTACTGCAAACTGTATGAAGTTGTTCTTTAGAAACCGTGAGCGTTAGATATTCCGATCCTTCTTCTGTGAATTCCAGATTTTCTCCTAAGCCATTAATAATATTTTGTAGTTCTTCGTTTTTCATGGTATCTGTCTACTTAGATGCTAAATATTTCCTTCATCAAAACCATCAATTGGATTGATCTTTTGCTTCATGTTCTCTGCCTTGATTTTATCCTGTAACATGATCATTCCTTCCAATAATGATTCAGGCCTGGGTGGGCATCCGGGTACATAAACATCAACTGGAATTACATGATCGGCACCTTTTATTACAGAATAGGAGTTATAATAGAACGGACCCCCGGAAATTGCACATGCTCCCATAGCAATAACATATTTAGGTTCGGCCATTTGATCATATAACCTTCTTAATACCGGTCCCATTTTGTTTACAATAGTTCCTGCAATTATAATTAGATCGGCTTGTCTGGCGGAAGGCCTTGCTACTTCAAAGCCAAAACGCGAAAAGTCGTGTTTCGGAGCTCCTGTCTGCATCATTTCAATGGCGCAACAACTGGTGCCAAAATAGAGTGGCCACAACGAATTGGATCGGCCCCAATTGACAACAGAATCCAGGGTGGTTACTACAATATTTGCTCCATTTCCCGCAGGGATCACTTTGCCCGGAAAACTATCCGGAACTACCTCCTTTAAACCTTCGGCTTCTAACTGACTTAAATATCTTTTCTTTTCTACTCCCATCGTAAGGCTCTTTTTTTGTATGCATATAACAATCCTAAACCTAAAATAAATAAGAACACAAGTATTTCAATTAAGGCCACGGTTCCTACTTCTTTAAAAACCACTGCCCAAGGGACCAGAAATGCTATCTCAATGTCAAACAACAAGAAAAGGATCGCAAATAAATAGTACCCCACCTTGAATTGCACCCAAGTTGGCCCTATTGTTTCGACTCCACATTCATAAGGTTCTTTTTTTGCAGCATTTTCCGATTTATGAGAAATCAGATTTGATAAGAAATTAGCTAATACAACTAAAAAAACACCTGCAATAAAAAATACTAAAATCGCCTCGTATCCCATAACTGACATTCTTAATTAGTTCACAAATGTATCTCGTGATTTAAAAAAAAAGGATGACGATTGTCACCCTTTACTTAATAATTTATTTTATTTAACCTCATAGGTTTCTCCGGAGAAAAACAGTTCATCTACTTTCGAAAATTGCGACTTTGATTTTACCTCCTCATTAAGCATCGCTTCCCTTTGCTCAAAAGTAGTGTCTTCAAAACTACGAATAATTCCCGTAGCTAAAGGATATTGCAATTTTACAAGCATCTGATGCAAAGTATTATCTTCACATTTAGCATCATGTACTAAAATATCTGCCTCAGTTACTCCATTTTCGCCTATCGTCACTACCTCCAGTTTCAGGCCATTCAGAACAAGCCCTTTATCCTTTTCCTTTCCAAAGATCATGGGTTTGCCATGCTCCAGGTAGACTTGTTTATCTTCCTTGACGTTTTTATCGGTAAACTGCGTAAAACAACCATCATTAAAAATGACACAGTTTTGTAAAATTTCAATCAGTGAGGTTCCTTTGAATTTTTCAGCTTCAATAAAAAGACTGGTCATTTCCTTCGGACTGTTACCTCCCAGCCTTGCAAAAAATCTTGCTTGTGCTCCAAGAGCCAACTCACCCGGATGAAATGGAGGTTGGGTATTACCATAAGGCGAAGATTTGGTCTTTTGGCCAATTAAAGAAGTTGGTGAAAACTGTCCTTTTGTTAAACCATAGATCTCATTATTGAATAATATGATATTAAGATCCAGATTACGCCTTAACACATGTATAAAATGATTTCCTCCGATGGCTAAACTATCGCCGTCGCCGGTTATCATCCAAACACTCAGGTCAGGATTGGCCAGCTTAACCCCGCTGGATATGGCAGCTGCCCTTCCATGGATACTATGCATTCCATAAGAATCAATGTAGTAGGGGAATCTTGAAGAACACCCGATTCCTGAAATAAAGACTACATCTTCCTTTTTTACACCCATCTCAGGAAGCGCTTTTTGCATGGATCTTAAGATCACATAGTCATCGCAACCAGGACACCATCTTACCTCCTGGTCACTGGCAAAGTCCTTGAATGTATATTTTTTTTCTATCGTATCTTGCATCTTAGTTTTCTTTAATTAAGTTTTTGAATTTCTCTACCAAATCGATCACTGAAAATGGTAAGCCCATCACTTTGTTGTATTGTGTATATTGATATTCAGGATACCTGCCCTTTAAAACCGTGGACAACTGCCCTTTATTTAATTCACAAACTACGATCTTCTTAAATTTTGACAAGACCTCAGCTGTGTTCTTTGGAAAAGGATTGAGGTAATGAAAATGGGCATGCCCCACTTTAAAGCCCTTGGCATCCAATTTGCGTACGGCTGAGTGCAAACTGCCATAAGTTCCGCCCCATCCGATCACTAACAAATCACCTTCTTCGTGATATTCAGCCTTCAACTCAGGAATATAATTCTCGACCCTTTTTACTTTTTCCGCCCTAATATTGGTCATGTACTCATGATTTTCAGGCACATAAGACACATTTCCCGTGATCTTATCTTTCTCAAGTCCGCCAACCCTGTGTTCTAGACCAGGTGTTCCCGGGATAGCCCAATTTCTTGACAAGGTATCATTATCACGGTCATAAGGATGCCAGGTTTCGGATCTTTTATTCACCAGATTTGTTTTTATAGGAGGCATTTCGCTAATAGACTTGATCCTCCAAGGCTCCGAACCATTGGCAATATACCCGTCAGTGAGCAGGATGACCGGTGTCATATGTTCAAGGGTCAACTTAGCTGCAATGTATGCATAATCAAAACAATCAGAAGGTGTGCTTGCCGCAATAACAATGACAGGGGACTCACCATTTCTTCCATACATGGCTTGAAGGAGGTCTGACTGTTCTGTTTTGGTAGGTAAACCCGTTGAAGGCCCCCCTCTTTGAACATTTACGATAACCAGGGGTAATTCTGTCATCAACGCCAGTCCGATTGCTTCCCCTTTAAGGGCAAGGCCCGGTCCGGAAGTAGTGGTAATGGCAAGGTCTCCTGCGAAGGATGCGCCAATTGATGAAGTAACACCTGCGATCTCATCTTCTGCCTGAAAAGCTTTTACACCAAAATTCTTGTGTTTGACCAATTCATGCAAAATATCAGTTGCCGGCGTAATGGGATAAGACCCCAGAAATAATTCAAGCCCTGACTTCTCTGCTGCTGCAAGAAATCCCCAGGCCGTGGCCATATTTCCATTTATGATACGGTAGGTTCCTTTTGGCATAGCAGAAGGTGCTATTTTATATGCATTTGGAATCAATTCAAGTGTTTCAGCATAATAAAACCCGGCCTTAAGTACTTTGGCATTTGCTTCTGCGATCTCCGGCTTGTACTTGAACTTCTGCTCAAAGAAATTCAACGTATGGCTCATTTCACGATTATACATCCAGTACACCATCCCTAGCGCAAACATATTCTTGCTTCTGATAATGCTTTTATTATCAAGACCCAGGTCTTTAATGGCTTCTTTGGTCATCGAGGTCATTGCCACTTCTATCACCCGGTAATTCTCCAGGCTCCCGTCTTCTAAGGGATTGCTTTCGTACTCAGCTTTTTGCAGGTTTTTTTTCGTAAAGGAATCTACATCGACAATGATTGTATGGCCAGCCTTTACGGCATGTAAATTGGTTTTTAATCCGGCCGGATTCATGGCGACCAATAGGTCGAGGTCATCCCCTGGCGTACTTATTTCAACGCTTCCTATATGAACCTGAAAACCTGAAACACCA
>JBFFLO010000011.1:0-20206 GCA_041554895.1 Lutimonas sp.
AACCTGCATAAACCCTTTTTCTTTTTTTGAAAAATTTTCATAGCTCATTTCCATCATAAAACCCTTTGCTTCTTCAGGTATATGATCAAAAGTGTTGGCTCCGAGAGATTCGCTTAAGTTGAAAAGCATATTTTTATGGAACAGTGACAATTCTTGGGTTATCCAAAAAGAATACTTGTTTGAATCGTTTTGAGTAACAAATTCTTCACAGTTGTAACCCAGTATCTTTTTTGATCTGCCGGTTTTTTTCAGGCCTTCAAATTCGGTATCATCTTCAACTTCCCCACTTTCATCAACATCTACTTCGTCGATATTATCCATTGGTAGCAATTGGGCAATCTTTTGAGCTTCCAGTATAACTATAATAGCTTGATTTTTATCGTCAAGTATTGAAAGAACCGAATTTGGCACTCCCTTGGAAGTTGAATTTTTATTATCAAGGGTTTTGGTCGCCATATAGTCTTCATTTTCGGCATACCACATTTCATATTTTATATCGGATGACGTATCAGGGTCTGTAACAGTCATTTTATACATTACTTTTGTGTTGAAAGCATAAGATTCCTCTATTTTGATATTTTCGGCCCCTTGCGTCATCATTTGTTGCAACTGCTTTTCATATTCAGGTTGATACTCAGGATCAGCTTCCAAAATACTGTCCAAGGTTTTTTCGGCTTCCTGTGCGGCTTTCTCAGCAAGAACATCTTCCGTTGCCTCCTTTACCTTATTTTTAAGTTTTTTTAGTAGTTGTGCTTCCAGGTTGTTCATAGACAGAAGACTGATCAACATATACATTGATAATAATTTAAAAAGTCTCATATGTTTGTATTAGGGGGTTAAAACAAGCCATATAAAGTTACGTAAAAGCTGTCCTTCTACCATAGAAAAAGGGTCAATTTTACTGACCCTTTTTTTGTGAATCTCTTGTTAAAGAGAAACAATACATCCAAAAATACTCTTTCGTTTATATTTTGTTCAAATATTTACTTTTAGTATATGCTTTTGTAGCAAACCTGATGTCATGGTTAACATAAAAATCATAAAAAGAGGTTAAAATAATTTTAACTACCAGACTTATAGCTGCTTAACTTGTTATAAATTCTAAAGATCGTTCAACGGCAAGCGATAAATGTATAGGTAATGAAGGTTGGGTCCAAGGCTGGGCACTTCCAAATGAATGATTGGCACCTTCAATAACCTCAAGTTGGCTTTCCGGACACCATGTATGAAGATCTTTTGCCTCTTTCAGGGGCACTGTTTCATCCATATTTCCATGTACTATCAGATAAGGAATGGAAAGTTTTTCAGCCGCTGTTTTGATGGTTAACAAGGCTTCATTTGATTTAAAGCTTGTATAAAACTGAAAGTAATGCGGCATTTGTTGATTAGTTCTGGCATTCGTAATATGGGCAATCCCATTTTTTCTCCATAGTTCGAGGGTTTCACCTTTTGGAAACCTACTGGCAAAATCTGAAACCCCTGCCCATGAGATGACTTTTGATATTCGATCATCATTAGCCGCTTTTAATACCACAATTCCTCCGCCTCTGGAATGGCCAATAACGGATATGGATTTAGTATTTATTTCCGCTTGATAAGGATTCGCAGAGTGCAGCCACGAAATAATCGAGTCCAGATCATCCAGTTCTTTTAAATAGTTGTTTTGCCCAAAGGCTTCAAGATCCGGAAAATCGATGGGTTGTTCTTTTGTGCCACCATTATGAGAAAAGTTCATTTTAATAAAAAAAAAGTTTCGTTTGGCAAATTCCTCTGCAACCAGATTCCAGGCGCCCCAGTCTTTATATCCCTTATAACCATGGCAGAAGATAACAATGTCTTTTGGAGAAGCACTTTGGCGGTAAAAGAGATCTGCTAAAATAGGAAGATGATGTTTACCTTCGATTTCAATATTTTTAATTATTCTCATGAAGGCAAAAATAAGGATTTGATTTAATAATTAAAAGCTGGGAGTTCTTTCTCCTGAAAGGGGATGTCGATGTCAAAAATTTCCATAATCAGTTTATCGAGCTCAAGTATAAAGTGTGAAATACCTTCTTCTGATATAGGACCTCCATTAAAGGCCATAAAGCCATCTTTTAAGTTTTTAAAGGAAAATATACCACTCTCCATGGCAACATCCTTAGCAGATAGCTTATTCTGATTGAGATACATATAGGCATAAGTTAAAACCTGAAAACTCTTTGAAAATTTTTCATTAGAAGCCAGTTGGCTCCAGTCATTCATTTTAAGTTGGCTTTTTGTAACCTTGCCAGTTTTATAGTCTATGATCCTGTAAACACCATTGATCTGATCTATCCTATCAATCTTTCCTCGCAATTTCACTTCCATATCCATTCCATTTACATAATGATACATTTCGATAGGGACTTCCAGGCCTAAGACCTTAATTATTTTTCCTTGCTTAAGTTC
Organism: Lutimonas sp.; assembly: GCA_041554895.1. Lineage (GTDB taxonomy): Bacteria > Bacteroidota > Bacteroidia > Flavobacteriales > Flavobacteriaceae > Lutimonas. The sequence continues at coordinate 2,431 of JBFFLO010000011.1, forward strand.
GCCTAATTCAAAATTCAGGAAATTAAACACAAATTGTTTGGCGATTTCAAAAGCCAAAAAATTCTTTCCTGAAGTGACAGCCTTTGAAGAGTAACTTTTGTTAAACTGCCTGGCAACTTCATCTTCAACCAGAATGATCATTTGCTTTAGATCTGGTAATTGTAAAGTTTTATGAAGATAAGGCAAGTAAAGTTGCTCCAAGGTATCATGAACAATGGTGCCAAAAGTATTTGCGGCGACGGTTTCTTCAATTTCTTTAAATTCTTTGATCCCCAGAACACTTCTTTTGTAAAAATCCAGGGGATTCCTGATATAATTGGTAAGAGAGCTTGGTGAAAATCCTTTTTCGGAAATTTTGATAAGCCTCGATATTATCGTCTCTGTTTTAATAATGCTGTTCAGTGCAAGGGGTGAGGCATTCAATTTTGGATTGATGATTTTTTTTTCAAACCTAACATTATCCAGCTGACCCAGGGCCTTAGCAGTATTGAGCTGTCTGATAAATCGACTTGGTTCACCAGATCCAAAATCATCAGTGATGTTGTTGTAGATCAAATAGATGTTTTCTGCTCTGTGCAACAATCTAAAAAAGTGGTAAGAAAAAATAGCATCCTTTTCAAAAAAGGTAGGAATTTTCTTCTCAAGCTTTATATCTAAAGGGATAAAAGAATTGTTGCTGCCTGAGGCGGGCAGAAAGCCTTCATTAACCGAGGTAATTATGATATTTTTAAAATCAAGGCCCCTTGATTCAAGAAGCCCCATGATTTGAAGCCCCTCCAAAGGCTCTCCTTGAAATGATAACTTTTCAGTTTTAAGAATTTGTTGAAAGATCTGGTATAGCGTATTTAAATTATCAATAAACCCAAAATTTTTATTGAGGTTAGATAGCTGCACAAAAATATTATAGTACCTGAAGAGGTATTCCCGACGAAGTTGATCTTGCTCTTTTGCTGACTTTAGGTGTTCAATTATTTTGATGACCTTGTCTATCACAACATTTATATCACTGTTCCATCCAAGAAAGATCAGTTTAAATAACCGGGAAAGATCTTTTACAGGCGCAACAAGATCCATCAACTGATCTTCAGGAATAAAAATCGTATGATCAGTATAAAGAATTGTTTTAAGGCCTTTTTCGATTTCTTTATGGGAAACCCATTGGTTTTTGAAAAGGGGATCATTAAGAAGTGATATCAGGTCCTTATAATAAAATGCTCGCTCTTTTTTCCATTTAGATCTATTGAGATGCAATTTAAACAGGGATTGAAAAAAAGTATTGAGTGATACATTTTGTAATTCATAGCCCATTGTAATATTTGCCTTTGTAATTTCTTTGGGGATAGAATTCAATAAAGACGGCAATAATTTTTCATTTCCCAAAATTACGGCAGTATCTTCAGTTCCATTATTTTGTTGCAGGTCTTGTAATAGCGACCCGACGTGTTTGATCTGACTTATGTTTTTAGGTAAACCATGAAAATGAATAGTTTTTGGGGTATCGATATTATTTTCTTTCCATAAGAACTCATGCGATATATAATAAGGCCAGGATCTTAAGTACTTCTTAAAAAATTGCTCAGACTGATTGTTTGACTTGGTGTAAAAATCATCGTGATCCCAATATATTGACGCCAGATTATCCTCAAGTAACTGCTGTATTATTTTTTCTTCAGCTTTATTCAAGGCATTGAAGGCCGCAAAAACAAACTTATCGTTTCGATGTTTTTCTTTATAAGAGTCCAATGACCTAATAGCCGATCGGTAAACAAGGCCTTGATAACCTATTTTTTTTGCACTTAAATGAGATGCAAATGCCGTATGATAAGTAATGACTTTATTGAAAAATGCGAGATATTTTTTGACCAGAGGGCTTTCTTCCGGTTCACTGGGTTGCCATTGCTCTATTCTTTTAGTATCACTGAGATAAGCGAGAATCTCTGCTGTATCAAAAAGGTTACTGTCAAGATCATTAAAATCCTGGAGGAGGATTGAAGCCCATTTGGAAAAACTTTCAAAGGTATCGGCTTCCTGCTCAGGGGTATTTGCTTTATAAACTTCATAAAATTCAAATATGAGACTAACCGTATCAAGCACTTCGAATCCTGAAATATCTTTTACAAAATCTTCAATACTGATGATCTTGGGCAGGAAAGATGTTTGTTTAATTTGATGTTTAAGGATATTCTTTAAAAACAACCCTGATCTTTTATTGGGCAGAACAAAGGTTGTTGCTGACAAAGGCGAATCGCTTTGTAATACCTCGGAAACTACTTTAGAAAGAAAAGATTGCATGATCAAATGTAAACATTATTGCATAAAAAAACCATCCGTAAAGTAACGGATGGTCTTTTTTATTAAATTAAAGAAAGTTTATTTCTCAGCGTACTCAGAGAATATTTCAACTCTTCTGTTTTGCTGTCTTCCTTTACTTGTTTTGTTATCTCCAATTGGATTAGAAGAACCAAATCCTTTAGAAGTAAGCATATCTGCAGGGAAGCCTTTTGATACTAGATAATCTTTAACTGCATCAGCTCTTGCTTGAGATAATTTTTCATTGATCTTGTCGCTACCAGTACTATCAGTATGACCTTCAACATCAAATCTTAATGTTTTGTACTGGTTAACAATGTTGCTTATTTGCTCCAACCTGATTTCAGTTTCATTAGTGAATTTAGAACTTCCAGTTACGAAGTAAATAGCTCTTGCCAAATCTGTGATTTCTTTTTGAACTTCAGCAGAAACGATAGGACAACCATTGTTTTCAGCTACACCAGCAATATTCGGACATTCGTCGTCTTTATCGAAAACACCGTCACCATCAGCATCTGGCCAAGGACAACCTTGGTTTTCAGCAGGACCAGCAACATCCGGACACTTATCATCTTTATCTGCAACACCGTCACCATCTCTATCAGGACAACCATTTAAACTAGCAGGGCCAGCTTCATTTGGACAAGCATCATCTTTGTCTGGTACGCCATCACCATCAGCATCAGGACAACCATTGAATTCAGCTAAACCAGCCTCGTTTGGACAAGCGTCTTCTGAATCCTGGATTCCGTCACCGTCAGTATCAGGACAACCGTTGAAAGCTTCTAAACCAGCAACCTGAGGACAAGCATCATACTTGTCATAGATTCCGTCACCGTCAGAATCAATACCACCAAATTTAAATACTACACCAGCAGCATGTTGCCAGTGAGGAAGTAATTTGTCTTCGTCAAATGAGTGCTTGTATTTAGTTTGGATATTAAAACCTAACCATTTGTTAGCCCAAAGGTTAAAACCTAAACCGGCATTAGCGGTTGCGTTACCATCGCTTTCTAACCAAGTACCACCACCACCTAAAAAGATGTATGGATCAAACCAACCATAATCTCTTACGAAATTATACTTGATATCTACATCAGTAGACATATAAGAAGTTCTGGTTACTTTAACGTCACCAACATTGGTGATTTCGTTAAAAGTTCCTGTTAAACCAACTGAAAAACCACTTCCAACGTAGTAACCAATTCTTAATCTTGAAATGATACCTTTAGTGTTCCAATGATCCGTATTAACGAAATCTTCAAACATTCCACCGGTAGCATCTCCATTAACGCCAGAAACGGAGAACGGGGTTGGAAGAGCCCCACTTTGGACATCTGCTCCTGTTGGATAAAAGTCAACCGCGTTGGTACCTAACTCTATGACCCAGCGATTATCTTGATCCTGTGCACTGATGTTGTTGGCAAAAACGACAACTAATGCGATTAATAATAATTTTTTTAAATGTTTCATTTTAATCAATTTTAAATTATAATCTTTAATTGTTAAGTAAGCTAAAATTTTAAGTAATATTTAACAAATATATAAAAACTTGCTAAATAACGCGGCTTAAGCATTTATTTTTTATCGTATCATGCTCAAACTATAGGTTGAAAAGGATAAAGACCAACAGGTTTAGTAAAATACAGCTCTGTTGTCTTCAATATCGGCGTTCTCTTTCAGTGCTTCAAAAATAAGCAGGCTCCTGCTTGTTAAAGACCTTTCCAAGTTCAATTTGTTGGCGTTGTAATTTTGCAATTCAGCAGGGAGGGTCTTTTTAGTAACCACTGCAAAAGCAACTCCGCTCTTTCCAATAATGTTTTTGGCCAACTCATTTTCATCCAAAGCAGTCACAACTCCAGAAATGTCAACAAATCTTCCCACGCCGGCAAATACCGGGCTCGTGTTTGAAACGGCCAAACTGGTCCTTTTTGGAACTTGATTTTGCACGGCAATTTCATCCAAAGTAGTCCCCGTGGATCGCTCTTTAATTAAAGCAGCTTTCTTTTCGTTTAGCAAAATGTTTCTAACATTTTGCCCTTTACCTGAAAGGCCGGCTTTATTTTTGGAGGTTAGCATTACTACGGCATATCCATTATCTATATCAAATCTTTTAATGTTGCCGACTTCAGAGCCTTCTTCGAAGGCCCATCTAACAATTTGTCTTTGAGAGCCAAGTTCTCCAATATTGTCATCGAAAACCTTCAAACCAAGAACAGGTCTTAGCGTCAGGTTCAGCTCTTTTGCTAATTCAGCCATATCTTTTCCTGAAGAAACTTCAGAGGCAAAAGTTTCGGCCTTTTCAAAAATATCATTTTCTGTTTTTTCAGAAGCATCAATTTTTCTGGCGAAAGTGGCAACCTTTACATTTTTTTGTTTGTTCTTTTGATCATCAATGCGAATAATATGGTAACCAAACTGAGATTCTACGACTCCCATATCCCCTTTAGAATTTTCAAAGGAATAATCCCTGAATTCAGGAATCATTGTTCTGTAAACAAACCATCCCAAATCTCCTCCTTTAGCTCCGGAAACCTTGTCAACTGACATCTCCTTGGCCAATTCTTCAAATTTCCTATTATTTCCTTTTACAACTGATAAAATACTGTCAGCCACTTTCTTTGCTTGTTCAGAAGTCTGGGTAACCGAGGCATCAGCTGTTGAACTCCCGAAAAATGGAATAAGGATATGACTGGCCTTAACAGAATCAGGTAATTGTTTTACAGCGGTTACTTTTGACAACTTATAAAATCCGTTGTCCTTATAAGGACCATAAACCTGCCCAACTTCTAAATTAAAAATCGAGTCGGCAATGTTTTGAGGTAATCCGCTTTTATTATAAAAAGAACCGTCATAAGGAGTATCAGATTCATTTTCGGCATTAAACTCATCCATGTCTGTAGCATTTTTAAATCCCGCAACAGTGACATTTGACTTCGCAGCGTTACTGTATTCCTCGCGATCATCCAACATCTTTGTCAATTCCTGTTCAATTGCGGCTTCGTCTTCCGGGGTAGCCTCTATTTTGAACTGAACGAATTCAATGTCTCTGGATTCCTCAACAGTATAGTCTTTTGGGTGAGCCTTTATATAAGATTTCATCTCATCAGCGGTAACCGTGACCAAACTATCGGGAATGTTGGCAAATGGCACATAAACGAAATCAACATCTACACTTATATTTTGAAAGTAGTAATCTCTTTTACCTTCACTCAACGTACTTCCCAATCCTGCTCTTATAAGGGCATTATAAGTGTTTTGCTCAAGATTCTTTTTAATACTTTTTTCATAGTTGATCCAACTCATCCATGCAGCAGCACCACTTTCATCTTCTTCAGAATTATCTTTTAAAGTAGCGATGTATTCTTTTAATTTTTCAGGATCAAAAAAACCAGCTTCATTGGCGAACTGAGGACTGTTTTGCGAAGCAATCTGAGTTACCATCGCATCCCAAACATCTTTTTCTCCTACGACAACACCTGATTTTTCCAATTGGGTTTGATAGATCTTTTCACGCACCAAACTATTCCATGCATTATTGATATTTTGCATATTTGATGACCTGCCGTTCGATCGGGTTCTATTGAGCTCAACCTGCTGGGCAAATTCCTCTCTTGAAATAGGCTCACCATTAACTTCACCAATATTAGTGGCAGTTTTATTAAAAAGGTTTCCGTCAAAAAGTCCGCTCAGGACAAATGAAAATAATGCCAGAGCGATAATAATAATTAAAAATAATGATCTCTCTCTAATTTTCGATAATACAGCCATTTTCTTTTCTATTAAAAAATTTAGGATGCGAAAATACAATTTACCTTTTAATAATGAAAGGAGTTTAAGACTAATTTTTTAAGCGAAAAACGGCCCTATGTGTCTTGAAATAAAACTTTTAAATAGACTTCCTCGATTTTTGATGCGGTCACCTTAAGTATTGTGAACCTATAATTGCCAATTTCGATGATTTCACCTATGGATGGAATGTTTTCAGTATGATTTACGATGAGTCCGCCAAGGGTTTCGTACGTGCTGTCTTCAGCAAGATTCAAACCGTATTCTTCGTTGATATAGTCGACTTCAAGCCTGGTAGAAAATTTAAACTCCCGGTCGTTTATCTTTTCTTCCAGCAGGTTAAAAGAATCATGTTCGTCCTCAATATCTCCGAAAAGTTCTTCTATAATATCTTCAATCGTAATTAACCCGGATGTTCCTCCATATTCATCCAGTACAATAGCAACACTTTTGCTTTTAAGAATCAGATCATTAAGGATGTCATGGATCATCATGGTTTCAGGAACTATTTCAATGGGCAGTAGAATGGACCTTATATTTTTTGGCTTTTTAAACAGATCAAAAAAATGTGCATACCCTATAATATCATCCAAAGAGTTATTATATACCATGATCTTGGACATCCCGGTATCCATAAATAGCTGTTTAAGGTTATTTGTTGAATCATGAACTTCCACTGCCACGATCTCAGTTCTGGGGATCATGGCTTCCCTGGCCTTAACATTGTGGAAATCAAGTGCGTTCTGAAAAATTTGAATTTCCGAGTCTACCTGGTCTTCGGCACTCTCTAACTGCTCGTCTATATAATGGCCTAATTCGGCCTTTGTAAAAGCGAGTTGGACCTGGTCTTCACTTGCATTGAAGAAAACACGAAGAAAAAAATCAGATAAAGCTGTAATAAACCTTGAGAAGACATAAAAAAGAAGAAAGAAAAAGTACGCAGGAAAGGCAAAAAGGTTCATAGTTTCATTTGCATAGATTCTGAATACGGCTTTGGGCAGGAATTCTGCAGTGACCAAAATAACTATTGTAGAGATAAAGGTTTGCGTTAACAACAGTAAAAATTCATTTTGAATATAATCACCAAATAAGCCCATTAAAAGATCTCCCATGAAATATCCGTAGATCACCAGGGAAATATTATTACCCACAAGCATGGTCGTAATGAACTTCGAAGGTTTCTGGGTAAGCCTCTTTAAGACTTTTGCCAAAAGGGTGTCCTTTTTCTTTTCAAGCTCAAGATGCATTTTGTTTGATGAAACAAAGGCAATTTCCATGCCTGAAAAAAAGGCAGACAACAACATGGAAATCAATATGATGAGCAGTTTAATGATCATTCTTTCTTTTCGTGTTTTTCAAATCGTTTTCTATATTTTTTCCTAAAGAAATACATAAAGATGGCCAACAAACCAAATGCCAGGAAAATGTAGGCTTTGTTTGGTTCAGAATTCCATCTCATAATGGTTTCAACAATAAAAACAACTGCAATGATAAGATATGCAATTTCAAAAAACTTAAAATATTTTGCCATAATTATGGAGATTCTTTAACGTACACACTTCCTGTGATAGACTTCATATTAACTTTACTGAGATCTTCATTAGACTCAAATCCGACACCGTGAATCGTATCTAACTCAGTGATCAAAGTGAACTTTTTTTCAGTATAAATATAATGCTCATTTGAATCCCAGAAAAGCTGACTAGTGAATAATTTTGTTTTTTCAGCCGGGTTTACGATACTAACGCTATCCCGGACTTCTGAAATATTGGTATTTGTAAATGTAATGGAATATCCTGCGGTAAGAATGACAGAATCTCCCACGGCGTCAAAACTTATAATTTGTACCCCATTAGGGAACAGGGTGTAAGGATGGTCTTCTCGATTTGAAAAATCATGCATGACCGGTGCCGTTAAAATGCTTTTTACTTTGCCCGAATCCGTATGGATCAGGTATACATTTTTTGCAGCTCCAATAGGAAGGTTTTTTTCGGCCAAAAAGTCCTGAACTTCTTTGATATCATTACCACAAGAAAAAAACATTGCTACTATAAAGATAGTAGCAATGTTTAACATTTGATATGAAATCTTTTTAGTCATGCTAAATACTAAGGGATTCTCGCAGTTTCATTGATCCAACAACCGATCTTATGTTGACTCCCTGATTGAAGACCTTCTGTGAATACTAATTTTTTAGAAGGTGCACTTGCCATATAACTTTTAATGTATTTATTAGCAGTAGAGGTAATCCCTGGATCAGCTGCTTTAGCTTCTCTTGCTTTATCAGCAGCAGCCACATATACCATTCTTTTAGAGATTTCGTCCGTTCCGCAAGTATTGGCACTGGAAGCGTAAAGATTTGAGATCAACAAGTAGGCACTGCCCATACTTGGTCTTTCTTTGATGGCAAGACGGGCGTATCTTCTGGATTCAGATAGTGAACCTTTCTTTTTCATGATCATCGCAACCCTGTAGTAATATTTTGCTTTTTTATAATTGTCAGTTTCAAGATCAATAGCCTTATTGAAATATTCAATGGCTTTATTGGATTCTCCCTGCTCCATTAAAATACCTGCATAGAACACAAATGCATCTGAAGATGGCGCAGCATTGACATAGGCTTCAACCATTTCAGGATAAATAGGATTTTCTGTACATTCTTTTTGGTTCAATCTGGACACGGCTCTTTTAAGCCAGGTTACATTTGTTTTATTTTTCTCAAAATTACTTTTATACAATGGAATCAACCTTTCGCAAGTAGCAACTTCGGTTAGCGTATTATCGAGGTACCCTTCAACCTGACCCAAAGCGTTTAAATTCACTTCTCTCGCTCTTTTTTTGCTTTTCTCTTTTGAAGATAATTGCCCACCTTTAGCAACTTTTTCATTTAAAGCATCCAGTTCTCTTGAATATATATCCATTTTAAGACCAACCGCTTCGGTAATATCATCATAGGTGTCAAAGACTTTCTGAGGATTTACGTCCTTTTCCATTTCAGTGACCGTTTCAAAATATTTACCAAGATTCTTTACACTCATCCCTGTAGGATCTGCTTTAAAAGACAAATTAAGCTTATCAAAGATCTCGTCTTTTAAAACAATTTCTTCCAAGGCGGCTCTTTTGAACAAAAAGTTGGCCCAATCACTGTAAACCTTACCAAGGTTTTCAGGAAAATGTTTTACCCTTAAGTTATATACATAGATCACTTCAATGGCATGTTCGGCCATTTGCTCTTTATTTAATTTTGTAGTGTCAAAATAATCTTTTTCAACTTTAACAATATGATCATTGGTTTCAACTTTTTGTCCTTTTTTGACTTCTATTTTACCGGCAGCCATATCGTACTTGTCTTCCGCCATCTTTATACCATCGCTAAAGATGATTTTTGACGCATCCGGACAGTTTTCAACACACCACTTCCAAGGCTCATAGGCCGCATCATAGTTACCCATTTTAACTGCCTCATGAAACAGGGATAGATTTGTTTTACACTTATCTGGTTCACTTCCGTACTTGTCTTGACCATACGCAGTAAAACTTCCACCTGTTAGGAAAAGCATCACTACAATCAATACTGTCTTTGCTGATTTCATTTTTAAGATTTGTTAATATTAATAAATTTTTTGTTTTCTAAACCATTTGTCATTTAGTGATAAACTCAATCTAAAGTTGAAAAATTGTTCTTCAACCAAATTGTTATCGGTTGTTCCTCTTTTACCTAGTTCAAAGCCTAAATTTACGTTAGATAATTTTAAACCTATAGGTAAGCTAACACCAAAAGATATGCCATACTCATTGATATCAGTTTCGCTCACGACTAAACCCGTCTTCTGATAGTTAAAGCCAGCCCTGTATGTAACCCTCTTAAAATAGCTGCTGATAGAATTCATATTTGGCGTAAAAAAACCTCCTACCGAAATATTTGAAAATTTATCATAACGATAAAAATCAATTTCATCATAAATTCCACCCGAAAATTCCAAGGCATTCTGAAACGTATATTCTGCACCGACAAACCACTTGTTGTCTTCTCCAATTCCTGCGCTTATCGCGGTTTTTAAAGGAGCTACAATGGTCGCGGTATAATCATAACTTGTTAAGGTATCGATGGGGACTCCTAAACTATTGTCACTGTTTAAAATCGAAAAGAGTTGTACATCACCTCTTTCTTTGAGCGTTGATTGCAAATCTGTTGCCAATCCGAATTTTACCCTAAGGTCTTCATTGATTTTTGGACCATAATGGACGCCAAGTTTCACAGAAGTTCCTTTGATATTTGAGTCGGTAATTTGCTGAGTTGCCAACTGAACATTACTTCTCCGATTGAGCACATTATTATCGATGCCACCAAAAACATAGTCAATTTCGGCACCTATAGACAAGTCGAAAGGAAACTTATATCCATATCCCAAAAATACACGGTTTGTTCCTCCGTTACCATAATATCGGTCTAATTGAAGGATCTCCCCGTCTTCATCGAATCTTTGATCAATCAATGTATACCCTACGGCAGTGTTTAGTTGAATCCCCATAAGTAATCCTTGATTCCCTCTGATAGGAATTCCCAAACTTATATAACTTAAAGCAGCTGCCGAGCTGGTTCCTTTGTTTTCTCCATCGTTGACAAAATTTGTTTTATTACCTCCAGAGAAGACATAGGTGGTGTAGTTTAACGAACCAACAGAAGCCGGATTCGTAAAACTCAATTGATATTCGCTATTTAATGCTCCACCCATCTGTCCCATCGCAATTTCTTCAACCGTTTTTAAATGTGCCTGATCTCCGATTCCGAATAAAGAATATGGAGATGAATTGGTTGCCTGTGAAAAACTTAGTGTTGATATAAAAAGAATAGCAATTACTATTATATCTTTTATCATTCGTCTATATTATGTATCAAAATACTATTCAATCCCTCCAATAAAAAATTTGGAATGGCAAATATGCTACTTTTTAAGTTTTTTGCCAAGAAAATTGTATCACCACCTGTTAAAACTACTGTTAATTTTTGATATTTGGTCCTATATTGGCTTATCACTCCTTCAATTTCTTGAATTACACCATTTAAAATCCCCCTGTGAATTGCGTTTTCAGTAGAATTACCCAGTTCAGGAAGTACTTCGGTTCTTTTTAACAATGGCAGATTCACCGTGTAGTGATTTACTGCTTTATATCGCATTTCAATACCGGGAGAAATATCGCCACCGTAATATACGCCTTCTTGGTCAAGAAAATCCAAGGTAATGCAAGAACCCGCATCAATTACGAGCACATTTTTATCCGGAAATTGACCTTTCGCCCCGGCAATTAGAGCCAATCTATCGACGCCCAGCGTTTTTGGGGTTAGGTATTTATTGGTAAAAGGAAGTTTGGTCTGGTGATCTAATTCGATCAGGTTGACCAACTTTTCTAATTCTGCAATAACAGCCCGATCAAGACTGGTCACATGCGAAATGATGGCCTTTTTGATATCGTATTGTTCAGTCACGGATAAAACCCGGGAAATGACCTCATCCGAACGAAACTGATCTTTAAAAATTAGTATAGTTTGCTGGAATACAGCAACTTTGATTTGTGTATTTCCAATGTCAATTACTAAATTCATAGTGGAATGAATTGAAATGCGAAATTACAATAGATTTTTTAATGAATTGTTTTGAAAAGAATAAAAAATAAATTTATATTTGCACCCGCTCAAAGCGATGGTGCCTTAGCTCAGTTGGTAGAGCAATGGACTGAAAATCCATGTGTCCCTAGTTCGATTCTTGGAGGCACCACTTAAAAACCCTTAATTCTTAGTTGAGTTAAGGGTTTTTTCTTTCGTGTCATAGCTTTTCACATTTAAAATAATTCAATTAATATTGTCGTATCGGGTCGATCGTTTTATGCTTTTTTGTCTGTAGTGGGAACTTTGATATGATACTTAAATAAACCACTTAATTTATCCCAAAAATCACCTCCCAAGACAAAGAAGCTGGAAACAAAAACAATATCCGAAATTATATACCACCATAGGGGAATATCTTTTGGGAAAGGCAAGAAAGAAGTTGAATAAGGAAGAATAATTCCAATAATTATTGGAATGCTAAACATGATCAAACTTGATTGTTTTTATCATTGACGTTTGCTCCTTGATTCATCCATCTATTTTGATCTGATAAAAATACTAAGAATTAAAAATAACCCTATGATTAGTGAGCCTTAATACATATATGTAGCGTCTATATTCTTTTGCTGACATTAAAATATTTGCCACAAACATGATTAGAATTTCTTTTCTCCTCTCACAATTTGAAACAAATTAAAGAATCTGTGCTTCTATGAAATACACTCTTTGAAGCAAATCTTTTTTAACAAAATAAAATTTAACTATTATCTTCGCCTCTGCTGAAAGGATGGTTAGATGAAATTTACGGGAAAAACTTTATGGATAACAGGAGCATCTTCAGGAATAGGAAGGGCTGTGGCCATTGAACTATCTTTAAAAAGATGTCATTTGATTCTTTCTTCCAGAAAAAAAGAAGACTTGGAGAAAGTAGCACATATTTGTCAAAAAAACGGGAGTACAGCAGTTGTAATACCCTTTGATTTAGGCGATCACACATCTATTGAAAGAGCTGCTAAAATCGTTTTGGAAACTGAAAAGCAGGTCCATGGCTTATATCATTTTGGAGGAATCAGCCAGCGGTCTTACGCGAATGAAACGCCGATAGAAGTAGATCGAAAAATATTTGAGGTTAATTTTTTTGGAACAATTGAGCTGACCAAAAAAGTAATGGGTACCATGATTGAAAATGGAGGAGGACAAATTGGTGTGACAAGCAGTATCGTTGGAAAATTCGGTTTTCCGTATCGCTCCGCGTATGCAGCAACAAAACACGCTTTACATGGTTTTTTTGAAAGTTTGAGGGCAGAAAATGATTCAAATAACATCTCGGTTTCAATGATTGTCCCTGGCCGGATCAAAACAAATATTTCCGTAAATGCTTTGGATAAGGATGGGAAAACGCATAAAAAAATGGATGAAGGCCAGGAGAAAGGCCTTTCTGCCGAGTTAGCGGCAAAAACGATAGTAAAAAAATTAGAAAAGGAAAAAAAAGAGATATTAGTGGGAGGGGCCGAATTAAGCATGGTATATATTCGCAGGTTTTTTCCTAGATTGTATTATTATTTAGCAACGAGGGTCGAACCCCTTTAGTTAAATCGAAAAAAGGTAACATTGTTATGAAAATAAACGGAATTCAACAACTTGGCGTAGGCGTGGAAGATGTGCATGAGGCGTGGAAATGGTATCGGGAACATTTTTCAATGGATATCCTGATGTTTGACGAAGAAGCCGTGGCAGAATTAATGCTGGCCCACACAGACGGGAAATCAAGAGCAAGACATGCAATCTTGGCATTAAATATGGAAGGCGGAGGAGGTTTTGAAATCTGGCAACATACAGATAAAAAACCAACTCCTATAGCTGTTCCGATTTTGCTTGGAGATTTGGGAATTAATATTGGGATTTTAAAAACTGACAATGTTGAAGCTGCTTATCAGAAATACAAAGAATCCGGATTGAATTTATTGGGTAAGATTTCTACCTCGCCATCAAATGTTAAACATTTCTTTCTAAAAGACATTTATGACAACCTTTGGGAAGTCCGAGAACACCCTGTGGTGTTTAAAAAAGAAAATTCGGTCAATGGGGGTGTTTTTGGGACGATTATTGGTGTAAAAAATATTGAGGAAAGCCTGGTCGTCTATAGAGATATCTTAGGATTTGATAAGATCGTTTATGATGAAACGGGGGTTTTTGATGATTTTGCAGAAATACCAGGTGGGCAACATGAATTCAGAAGGGTTTTATTGCGCCATTCGGATATTAAGAAAGGCGCCTTTAGTACACTTTTTGGAAAATCTGAAATTGAGTTGGTTCAGGTGGTTGGCAGAGAACCCAAAGGTATATATAAAGGGCGGATCTGGGGAGATCCGGGTTTTATCCATCTCTGTTATGACGTTAACGGTATGGACGCTTTAAGAGAAAGGGCCAAAGCCCATGGATTTCCGTTTACGGTAGACAGCGCCAGAGCCATGGATACTTTTGACATGGGCGATGCAGCCGGAAACTTTGCCTATATTCAAGCTCCGGAAGGCACTTTAATAGAATTCGTAGAGACCCATAAGATCCCTTTGATCAAAAAAATCGGGTGGTATATCGATTTCAGAAAAAGAGGAAATCACCCCCTGCCAAATTGGGTATTGAATTTGTTCAAATTTAAGCGGGTTAAATAAGGATCAACATAGCCAGTATCTTATTGTTCAATTCCATACTCTCTTGCATGCATTCTGGCAACGGGAAGGTATTTTTTTAGCTCTTCAATTCGGGTATCATCCGAGGGGTGTGTACTAAGAAATTCAGGCGGAGCTTCCCCCTTTGAATTTTCCTTCATTCTTTTCCACAACTGAATAGACTCCTCAGGATCATAGCCTGCCATGATCATAAACACCATTCCGAGCTTATCAGCTTCAGTTTCATGGGTTCTGCTATAGGCGAGCATACCAACCTGAGAGCTTATCCCATAGACGCTATTCCAAAGCATCTGCGTTTCATAATTTTGTCCGGAAGTTCCAATGGCTACCGCGATACCCCCTAATTGCTGCCCATAAGAACTAGTCATCCTTTCCTGCCCGTGCTTAGCAAAAGCATGAGCTATTTCATGCCCCATTACTGCAGCGATGCCATTTGTATTCTGACACACAGGTAAAATGCCAGTGTAAAACACGACTTTACCACCAGGCAGGCACCAGGCATTCATTTGATCGCCTTGAACAAGTTTAAATTCCCATTGGTAGTTATTTGCCTCTTGAGTCATGCCATTGGCCCTCATAAATCGATCAACGGATTTCGATATCCTCAAACCTACATTTTTAATTTCAGCAGCCATTTCAGCATCTGTTGATAAGCTATTCTCTTTTAAAAAATTTTCATATTGTGCAAAACTGGCGGGCAAGATTTGAGCGTCATCAACAATGTTGACACGTTTTCTTTCAGTAATTGGCACGGTACTGCACGAATACAGCAAAAGAGACAACATTAAAAAAGCCACTTGTTTTATCATAATTATAATGAATTGTATTTTTTAAAAGAGGTGCTAAGATAGGCAATTGAGGGAATATTTCTAGAATAATAGGTTTTTCCAAAGGCGAATAAGTATAATTTTTATTACATAATGTAAAAAATACTTTACAATATGATAAAAAATTCATACATTTAATTCAACTTTAAATTGTATATGATGAAATTAAACTATTTGTTTCCTCATCAATTCAAAAGAATTGGAACTTGGATTTTGGTTCCTTTCATGCTTTTAGGCTGGTATGTGGTTAATTATGATATTGAACCAGAGATTTTTGATTTTACTGTTCCCGCAATTTTTGTAGATGAAATTATTGGGGAAAAGTTTGTATTCGGCATGACCGAGAATAATATCTTAAATGAAATAGTCGGAGTAGTATTGATTATTAGTTTTCTGATGGTCGCATTTTCAAAAGAAAAGCAGGAAGATGAACTCATCGCCAAGATCAGACTTGACTCCCTGGTATGGGCTACCTATGTAAATTACGCGGTGCTGCTGTTCTCCATGATATTTATTTACGGAATGTCCTTTCTCTGGGTAATGATTTTCAATATGTTTACCATTCTTTTGTTTTTTATTGTCAGGTTTAATTGGCAGGTCAAAAAACTGAATAAAACCATGATCCATGAAGAATAGCATCAAAGTAGAGAGGGCCAAAAAGAACATTACCCAAGCCGAATTGGCGCGATTGGCTAAAGTGAGCAGGCAAACCATCAATGCCATGGAGTTGGGAAAATATGTTCCATCAACCGTACTGGCATTAAGGCTTGCCAGTATTTTTGAAACAAAAGTAGATGACATCTTTATCCTTGAAGGCGCAGACTGGGACTAATTGCTCAATGAATTCCGGCAACCAATCTGCATGTTCTTTATGGTGCAATATCATTATTTTTTCATTGCCTCGCCCGGATGATAGGTTGAAGTAGCTCTTTGAAGTACATCTTCCTTGTAATAGGCAACTGTTTTAAACTGGGCATCAGCATATCGTTTGGCCTGGTCATCGAAATGTACAGATTCGGGATCACCACTCTGCCCGCCGGCTAATAGGGTTTTTGCTTTAACCTTGTCACCAAATTCAACGACAGCTACAAAGCTATTTCCTCCGACCCCATAGATCCGTTTTGTATTTTCGCCATGCCTTGTTCCAAAAGAGGCCAATGCTCCCCAGTATCCACTTGCCATCCCTACGGGGAGGCTTGGAAGACTGTCATTGAATTTTTGAACGATATCGCCATTGATCCTTTGGTACCTGTTGTACTCCCCCCAGGGCGTTTCCCATTTTCCAAAATCGGATTCGAGTTTTTCTATGGCCTTGGAGAATATTCCTAAACGCTCTTCTGCAGGGGACTCCTTGCTCATATAATGAATCATTTTTATAAATTCTTTTCTGTTATACTGAACATGACCCGAATTTATATAGGCATTTAAATAGAATTGAGCCAATGTCATAGGGATGGAGTTTTTATCAACCTTGAAATCCCAGGAGCCCAGGACTTCTAAGGCTGCTTTTTGTTTTTCATCTAAATTCTTTGCTGATTTCCCTGCTTCCAAAAGGCCGGCGATCAAAGCTTCTGCTCCTGGAAGATAGGGGTCATATGCCAATTCGATTAATTTGTCAAGGGTAAGGTCATCAGCTTTTTTCAATAAAGAAACGGCATGGATACCTCTAAAATTTTCCGGAAATGAAGTCATATAGACCGGATAATTTTCGGGTTTAGGGCTGTCAATATCAGCTGCTGTAAAGGGAGTGGAGTTACAATTTTGTATCCACCCGGTTTCAGGGTTTACAATCAATATGTTTTCCTCAACAGCATGGAGCCCATTCCAATCTGTTTCCGGGTTGCTGCCGTCAACCGGTTTGGTATAATCAAAAAGCGGGCTCCTTTTAGGGATAAAATTCCCGTGATAGTAGGCAATGTTCCCCTCCGAATCGGCAAAGACCGTTTTATTTGACGAATTGGTCCTCATCCTCATCATTTCTTTGAATTCTGCATGATTCTTTTGCTTGGTTCTCAAGAATGATTGCTGCAAAGCCTTTACAGGTTTCCACATCAGGGAAGTTGCCACCCATTTGTCATCGTTAGAATGGGTAATGGGCCCGTGATGTGACCTGTAAGCAGTAAAAACCTTTTCCTTGATCCCTTCCTCAGAAATATATTTTAAAGAAACGGGGTATGACTCCAGTTTTCGCTTTTCATCCCCATAGATATACTGCAGTCCATCTTCGTTTTCAAGAATGGTCTCTTCAAATTCATCAATAATATCAGTTCCCGTAGAGGTATGCATCCATCCTGTCTTTTCATTAAAACCTTGATAAACAAAAAACTGACCCCAGGTTACTGCGCCGTAGGCATTGAGCCCTTCTTCGCTAACTACATGAACTTCACCTCTGAAGAAGAATGAGGTATGCGGATTGATCAATAACATGCTCTCGCCTGATCGGGTCATTTTTCCGCTAATAGCCAGCCCATTGGACCCTTGAAGATCTCCATAATTTAACCTGAGCATACCATCATATACCTCAGCTATAGCTGATTCGTTCTTGGCATCAT
>JBFFLO010000012.1:0-19894 GCA_041554895.1 Lutimonas sp.
CCCGATATTACCATTGATAATGTAATGAAAGACACTACGGAATTCACTTTATTTGCCAGGTCAAATATTGAATTATCCAAAATAGTAGAGGCCAATAAAGAGAATAAGCTAAATTTTTATTGGAAATTTTACCCTAATGACCTTCATGGAACCATTCCTTTACCTTCTATCATGGATGGATTGATAGACATATTTTCCTGGTATCAGATGGAAGATGTCAATAAATTCAATGACCCGGAAACTCCTAAAGAAGTTTTATATGATATCATCAAGCGTCGGGAAGTGAAACTAAAAAAGCACTTTGGTTATGCTGTTGCTCCATACCCTGATTTTTTACTCAACATGAGTGGTTATATGAGCATGGATATGGGGAATCCTGAAAAAGCCTTTATGTATTTTAAATTGAATACCGAATACTACCCTGAGGATGCAAATGCCTATGACTCACTGGCGGATTATTATGAAGCGCAAAACGATAATGAAAACGCCCTGAAAAATGTCATGAAAGCCTATGAATTATCGGGTTCAGACTATCATAAAAAGCGTATCGGGGAGTTAAAAGCCAGATAGATTTAGAACTCTATTAATACAGATACGGAATAACTTTGTATTTAACTCTTTTCGTATATTCTTGCCATAGATCGCCATATTTAGTGGCGCACCTCTTGTCATCATCAAGTTGTCTTGGCAGTAAAAGAGCAATGTAATACAAAGGGTACAGCCATACCCAAAGCACTTGCGGATAGCCAACACTTAAGGCAATGGCAGTACCCATTAGAATCTCACCTAAATAATTAATATGTCGGCTAAGGCCCCAAAAACCATTTACCAACAATGTTTTGTTGCCATCTGTTATGGTTTCGGGCTTGATGCCTAAAAACACTTTTTCAGGTGATGTCTTAAAAAAATATTTCTGCATGTTGGCGCCTCGGGCCAGCGTCCAGCCCAGTAAAAAAAGAAGGGCATAACATATAAGCAACCATAACGGTGTATTTGGATCAGGTAAATTCACAGTGGCCCAGATTACGATCAGATAAAAGTAAGGGTAAAAGGCCAGGCAACCCCATCCCAGTTTGATGCCTACACGTTCCGCAAAAAAATCATAGGTATACAAATGGACTTTTTCAAAGCTTAAATAATCAAAAATAAAATAGGTCAACATGGCTGCCCCAAGCATTAAGCCAGGTGACATCGTACCAAAAGTGATATAATGATGGGCCATAAAGCTCAGTAGGTTTAATTCAAGCATGACAGCCCCAATAAGATACAACCACATTTTTGCATCGATTCTGCCTTTTTTAAACTGTGGATTTTCAAGTCGCCCCAAAAACAGGTCCAACAGCCAGGATTTGCCGGTTGAGGGATAGGGTAGAACGATCCATAAGGAAAATAACAAACCAAAAACAAAGGCCCCGGCAAGGCTATACCACCTGACCGTATATAACCACTCATAAGGAACCCAGCCCATAATTCCAGCAGCGAGCCAAATCAGGATACCAGATAATAGAACCAACCTTCCGTTAAGTTTGTATGTCAATAATTGGCCTGTTTCAGCATCCCTAACGTAGCCTGTTATCCATCGCCCCGGAAGGAAATAATGTAAAACAGTAATGAGAAGGTAAATGATCCAGGGAGTAAAGAAGCCAAGTGTTTGTGTCATTATGATAGATCTTTAGTGTTTTTATCCATGATTGAAATAGCCCATTTTCTTGGGAATATCCGGTTCATAAAAAAATGTGCCAGTTTATTTGTAAAACCCGGAATTATGGTAGCCCCTTTACCAAGTGATTTCAAAGTGTCTTCTGCCACTTGCTCTGCAGACAAAGTACCAGGCGCATCCTTTTTGTTTTGGGCATTTTTATATCCGGGGGTTGAAATGGCTCCTGCACATGAGGCCAGCACGTCGACACCATGTTTTTTCAATTCATTCCAAAGCCCCTCAGCCAATATTGCGTTAAAGGCTTTTGAAGCGGCATAGGTGGCAATTTTGGGGCTACCTTGATTACCCGCTAGCGAGGACATCAACACGATGCCACCTTGTCTCTTTTTTACCATGTCTTTTGAGACCTGTTTTGTCAGGAGCAATGGGGTTTTGATGTTGACATCAACAATTTGTTCCAGGCTTTCTTCTGTCATGTTTTCGAAATACCCAATGGGTGAATAGGCAGCATTATAGACAAGCAAACCAATGCTTTCCTTCTGTTTTGACATCAAAGCTTTAACTGCTTTAAAATCTGCTAAATCTACGGAATGAACAATAATTTCAACTCCATATAAGTTGCCAAGACGCCGGGCCAGTGCTTCTAGTTTGTTGTGTGTCCTTGCTATTAAAATCAAGTTCAATCCTCTGGTAGCTAAAGCCTCCGCAAAGGCAGCCCCCAGTCCTTCAGATGCTCCGGCAACCAAAGCCCATGGTCCGTATTTTGTTTTAAAGTCAGTCATCAGTTTTATCAACGTGAATATAATTAATTTGGCTAAATAAGAAGTGGCAACACCTGTTTTTCTCAGGAGTTTTACAAAGCCCAAAACATATGGAGAAGCTATAGGAAATATTTTACGGGTTTACCTTACAAAATTTATCAAAAAAGCCAGAAAACCAGATAACGATTATAAATTTAGTATATTTATACAAAACTCAAGCTATTTCGGCATAGCCCTTTATTGTAAATTAAACTTACAACAGATCATTTTCAGGATTTATTTATTTTTGATAAAAATTTGTTTTGAACTTAATGAATATAATTCTTTAACTCATAAAATTTTAAGAATATTTGAAATTGATGCATATATCGTTGTAATATAAGGGTTCTACAAAATATTATTTATCATTTTAACTAAAAAGATATATATTTACTAAAATTTGAACATTGAAAAAAACAAACAAATTTCCTATATTTTCCTCCTATGAATTAGATTCAAGATTCTATGATGAACTCTTCGATACTAACCATGAAGTAAGGGAGATATACAAAACGTTGTATAAACTATTTGGAGAATATTCCATTCATGAATTTGAAAGGTTAAATAAGCAAGCCAAGGATTCCTTTTTTAATTTGGGAATCACTTTTCAGGTATACGGGGAAGATAAAGTTCAGGAAAAAATATTTCCATTTGATTTATTTCCCAGGATCATAGCACATAAAGAATGGGATGTGATCGAAAAAGGTGTCTTGCAAAGAAGTAAGGCGTTGAATTTATTTCTTTGGGATGTGTACCACGATCAAAAAATTATAAAGGATGGCATTGTCCCCTTGGAACTGATCAATTCTTCGGTTAATTTTCTACCTGAAATGGTGAATCTTGATCCGCCGAAAAATATTTACAATCATATTTCGGGTACAGATTTGATAAAGCATAAAGATGGAAATTACTATGTTCTGGAAGATAATATCAGATGCCCATCAGGAGTAAGCTATGTGGTTGGCAATAGAGCAGCGGTAAAACATGCCCTATATGGAGTTTTTAATAAATATAAGGCACACACAGTTGTGGATTATGGCGCCAACTTATTGGAAATGTTGGAATCTGTAAAACCAAAAGGTGTTGATGCGCCCGTTTGTGTCATTATTACTCCAGGAGTATATAATTCAGCTTATTATGAACATTCCTTTTTAGCCAAACAGATGGGCGTAGAACTGGTGGAAGGGAGAGATCTGTTTGTTGAAAATAATTTTGTCTACAAAAGGACCATATACGGACCCGAAAAAGTAGATGTGATTTATAGAAGGGTTGATGATCTATTTATTGATCCTCTTGTGTTTAAATCAGATTCGCTATTGGGCGTTCCCGGCTTGTTTTCAGTATATAAGAAAGGAAATGTTTGCTTGGTAAATGCACCTGGAACTGGTGTTGCAGATGATAAGGCAGTATATACCTATATGCCTGATATCATAAAATATTATTTGGATGAAGCCCCGGTTCTTAATAATGTACACACTTACCATTGCAGTCGGAAAAATGAGTTGGCATATGTCTTGGAAAACGTCGAAAAATTAGTGATCAAACCAGTTGATGAATCAGGTGGTTATGGTATATCAATTGGAAACAAGCTTACTAAAGAGGAAATTACAAAAGTAAAACAAGTCGTTAAGGAAAATCCCAGAAAGTATATTGCCCAGCCTATCATGGCCTTATCAACCCATCCGACTTATATTGAAGAAAATGAATCTTTTGATGCGCGACACGTTGATCTAAGGACCTTTACCCTTTTGGGAAAAGATAAAGATTATGTGTTAAAAGGAGGACTGTCGCGAGTGGCACTTAAAAAGGGAAATTTAGTGGTTAATTCATCTCAAGGTGGGGGTTCAAAGGACACCTGGGTCTTAAAAAAATAAAAATTTATGTTAGCAAGGGTAGCCAATAATTTATTTTGGATGGGACGTTATATTGAACGTTCTGAACATCTGGCCAGATATTTAAATGTCAACTATTTTTCATCTTTGGATGCTCCGGATGAACTGTCCCAATCAAGACAATTCGTCCTGAGATCAATAATGTATATGGCAGATAATGAAATAATTGATGCTGATTTCGAGTTAAAGGAAGAAGATGTGCTATTTGATGTTGGCTTAAACCCCGAAAAGCCAAATTCAATTATTAACATATTCAAATATGCGCATGACAATGCGCGTAGTTCCAGAGATTTGATTTCGACGGAATTATTTGAGACCATCAATAGGATCAATCACAGCGTTAAAAATTATTCCGTAGAGAGTTTTGTTAAAAATGGGTTATATGATTTCACCTTAATGATCACCCAATCGACTGCTGAGATTAGAAGCAAGATCAAAGGTACTCTTTTACATGATGAAGTTTATGCCATTATGATGCTGGGGGTCTATCTTGAAAGGGTCTTGCAAGTTACCAGGATCATAAATTCGAAATACAGTGACGTGCTGGCCGAACAGAAAAGCAATCCCGATTTGATAGGGAATAGCTATCAATGGTCGACTTTATTAAAATGTGTTTCATCTTATGATATGATGAGGCGCTATTATAAAAAAACGCCTTCGAAAGTGACCACCTTGGAGTTTTTGATACTCAATTCAAAATGCCCAAGATCGATCAAAAATTGTTTGAACCGGATTTATTATTATATCTCTATCATTACCAAGCACCATATGATAGAGAAGAATTCATCGGCATTTTTAATTGGTAAAATAAAGGCTGAATTTGAGTATAAACTAATTGAAGACCTCGATGAAAACCTGGAAGAATTTATCACAGAATTGATCCTTAAATTAGGAGTTATAGCAGATAAGCTGGAAGAGGATTATTTTAACGTTCATCAACGCTTGTCGTCAAGTTCCGCTCAAACAGCCGAAGCAAATCAATAAGGATTCACGGCCATCTATAAAGGGGATTTTAACAAGGCTGGACGGATATCCACAGAAACCTCCATCTCATTTTTACCTGTGCTATAAATAACACCTTTTAGAGGTGCAACATCATAATAGTCTCTGCCATGTGCAACGACAATATGTTGGTTTTTAGGTATTTGGTTATTTGTTGGGTCAAAATCGATCCAGCCGAATGTTGGGAAAAAGACAGAGAACCAGGCATGTGAGGCATCTGTACCCACCAATTTTTCCATTCCTTCGGGAGCGATGGTTTCAATATATCCACTAACATATCGTGCAGGTAATCCCATTGATCTGATACAGGCAATCGCTATTTGTGCAAAATCCTGGCAAACCCCTTTTTTCTCATGCATGACCTCCTTCAGGGGAGTAGCAATATTGGTAAAACCGGAAACAAAATCAAAATCTTCAAAAATACGTTGCATCAATTCAAAAGCGGCTTCGTATAAACTGCGATCAGGCTGAAATGACTTACGGGCATATTTTTTTATTTCCTTTGAATAATTAGAGATCAAAGGAGATTCTAAAACAAATTGCCTTGCATCTAATACGTCATGGTCAATTCCTTTCATTAAATTGATGACATCTTTAATCTTTAATTTTTTGGCACTTTTTAAGTCTTCAAGTTCAATTTGTAAATTATAATCTCTGTTGATCCTGCTTTTCGCCTTGACAATTAACTCTTTATGATGCTTTTGAATAGAAAACCTGGTAATTATATTCCCAAAAAAATCCTCACGCTCAGACAGGTCGGTAGGGATTGGACTGATATCCAGTTGATAATCCAACAAAGTTTGGCCAGGAAATGATTTTGGCTTTAAGGTCGCGATGTTATGACAAAAGGAAACTCCGTATTCATAGGTGTATTTCGTAATATGTTCTATGTCAAAAATCATCTTAATCCGTAATGTTTTGATGGACCAATTGCTTTTGGCGATAGGAATGATTAAAGTAAGTATCCGAAATCGACAGGGAAGTAGCGTGCAGCAACTCACTCAATTCTGACAACATTGCTTCTAAATTCAACCGCATTTTAACCTTCTGATCAACAGATACCAGCTCATTAATCTCAATATGCTTAATTTTAAGGGAAGCTTCCATGATGATTTTTTTGCACTCAGTTAAATCGTCTGAGTTTCTAACCGGCAGCATTTCTATATCTTTTTGTAATCGATTGATCTGATAGGCAAGAGAGCGGGTATATTCCTTATCGAACAAAACCAGACTCAGCACATTTTCAAGGCTTAAATAGGACCTGTAACTATATCTATAAATATTGAGGCTTTCATGACTGCTTAACAGGGATTCCAAAATATCATATTCCAGATCTTCCTCGTACTGAACAATTACCAGTGACCGGAATTTTGCAATTGTCATCATGGCTTGCTCCATTTGCAAACCAATAAAATAAAGCAAAAGCCCCTGCTTAACCAGTACGCTTTCATCAATTAAAGCCATAAAGGCGATAAGCCTGGTTAAAATTCTGTCAAAAAACTTAGTATGTATGGCAATTGTGTATTCTTTTAATGCCTTATAGTCTGTCCATACTTTTTGAATACTTTCAAAAACGCGCCACATATCTCTTGACCAGAGGTTGCGAAGAGAATAGAATGAATTATTAAAACTGGACAAGGTTTGCGCAAAGGAACCACTTCTGCTTGTATCAAAGATAACCGACTCAATTTCCTTTAAAGGGTTATCCATTGCTTTTCCATCTTTATCATCAACAAATCCCGGAAAGGTCGAAGTGATGTTCGTGACTGATTTAAAGAGGATTTTTAAATTTTCAGACTGCGATTCACTATCGTTATATTGTACTTTGTTCATTTGGTTCATCACCATCCTCATATACCTCGCGGTAATGATGGTGCGTCCCAGATAGCGTCCTGACCAAAAAAGGTTTTCTGCCGTGTTGCTTGGCACATCTTCCAGGCCATAAGATTCGTTTAAGGAAGATTTCTGCCATGAATAATGTTGTATGTTATGCTGTGGCTTGTTGGTAGCGATCCAAAAATCCTTGCTTGTTCCACCTCGCTGGTTGGAAACCATTAACTCTTCTCGCTTTGCGGCAACCCGCACCAATCCGCCGGGCATAACACTGTAGCCATCTTCTTTTGCAATAGAAAAAGAACGGCATACGATATTACGGGGTTCCAGTTGCCCTTTTGTAAAATTCGGTGCCGACGAAAAATGTATTCTTTCCTGGGCAACAAACTTAAAGGGATTTGTCATGATCTCAAGTTTGAGGTCATTCAGTTCTTTTTTACTGAGAAATTCACAAAAAAAGATACGTTCCCTATTCGGACGGTCTATTTTTTTGATAACCAATGAAGGCAGATGTGTTAAGACATAATTCCTTTCTTTTTCCTGACCACACCACCAGGAGGCAATTTGAGGCAATAAAAGATCTTCATCAAGAAAATACTTGCAGATGTTGCTCATAAAAGGAATCAAGGCTGGATTTTCAAGAATACCGCTGCCAACAGGATTTACGATAGCTACATTTTGCAGCCTTACCACCTCCATCAACCCGGCAATACCCAGATAAGAATCTTCTCTTAATTCCAAAGGATCAACAAATACGTCATCGACTCTTCTTAAAATAACATCAACCTGTTTTAATCCAATTAACGATTTCATCCATAGTTTTCCATAACGAACGATCAAATCATTTCCTTTTACCAAGGGCAACCCTAAAAAGGAGGAGAGGTATGAATGTTCAAAATAGGTCTCGTTATGCGGCCCGGGCGTCAGTATTACTATGGTAGGGTTGTCCCTATTGGTTGAAGCTGCATTCAGCAATAGCCCGTTCAAGTCTTTAAAGAACTGAGATGGCTGTTTTACGTTTATATCCGTAAATATTTCAGGAACGGTCCTGCTTATAGAAAATCTGTTTTCCAGGGCATAACCCATACCAGATGGCGCCTGGGTTCGATCATTTACGACCCACATCTGACCATCCGGCCCCCTTGCCAAATCAGCCGCATGGATCAGGAGTTGCTTGGAGGTGTTATATCGGATCTGATCACAGGATCTTAAAAACCCCCGATGGGCATAAATGACCTCAGGTGGAATTATTCCCTTTGTGAACAGCTCACGTTTGCCATAAATATCCTTCAATATAAGGTTGAGTATTTCCGAGCGCTGTTGTACGCCTTTTTCTATAGTGTTCCATTCATTTTGATGAATGATAAAAGGGACAATGTTTAAATTCCATGGACGGCTCAATCCTTTAGGATCGTTGTAAACATTATAGGTTACGCCATTTTCTTCAAGCAACCAATCAATATCTGCTTGTTTAGAAACCAGTTCTTTACTGCCAATAGTGATTAAGTTGTTTAAAAGCCTTTCCCAATCGGGTTTGATTTTCAAATCTTCAGTAAGTAATTCCTCGTAATTACTATAATCCATTAAGTAATTTTGGAACAGTGTATTCGTTCTAACTGGCATTAATTTTGTCTATTTTTTTCTTAGGTCAAGTGTATTTGGAAATTCATTATTTACAGGTATCTCCTTATACCTGAATTTTTTGCTACTTCCTTTTTCAGAAACAGTCCTGGTGGTACCTTCAGGGTTTTCCATAAGGCTTTCTTCAATCACGTCAATAGTTCCTTGTGTATGGCCAAATTCCCAAAACCTGTTAATCCTTCTCGATTCTGCTTCATAACTGTTTACAGGATAAGTCTCATAAGACCTTCCTCCGGGATGGGCTACATGGTAAACGCACCCTCCAATGGACCTTCTGTTCCATGTGTCAACAATATCGAAAGTCAAAGGCGTATCAACACCTATGGTAGGATGGAGCGCCGAATGGGGATCCCAGGCTTTGTATCGTATCCCTGCAACAAACTCACCCTTGGTCGAGGTCTCTTTCAATTGAACCTTTACACCATTGCAAGTGAGTGCATATCTTTCATTTGTAAAATTAGCAACTTTTACCTGAATGCGTTCCAAAGAAGAATCAACATATCTTGCAGTTCCTCCGCCAGACATTTCTTCGCCCAAAACATTCCAGGGTTCAATGGCAGCCCTTAATTCTAAATGAATGTTATTGATGGTGACCATACCGTGAAGCGGGAACCTGAATTCAAAAAACGGATCAAACCAATCTTCTTTGAATCTATATCCTGCTTTGTTCAATTGGGTCACGACATCTTTTATATCCTCTCTTACATAATGTTCAATTAAGAATTTATCATGTAATTCAGTTCCCCAACGCACCAGTTTATGTTCGTAAGGTTTCTTCCAAAACCAGGCCACCAGCGTTCTGACCAACAACATTTGCATTAAGCTCATTTTTGGATGAGGAGGCATATCAAAGGCCCTAAGTTCTAAAATCCCCAGGCGCCCGGAAGAGGAATCCGGTGAATATAATTTATCAATGCAAAACTCCGCTCTATGTGTATTGCCCGTAAGATCTGTTAGCAAGTGCCTGAATAGCCTGTCGGTGAGCCAAAAAGGGACTTTGCCATTTTTTGGAATCTGTTCAAAAGCGATCTCCAGTTCGTACAGGTTTTCTAACCGGGCTTCATCAATCCTGGGCGCCTGACTGGTCGGTCCGACAAATGAGCCTGAAAACAGGTAGGAGAGACCTGGATGGTGTTGCCAAAACGTCAACAGGCTTCTCAATAAACTGGGCTTCCTCAAAAGAGGGCTGTCCTTTGGCGATATCCCTCCCAGGGTTACATGGTTGCCACCACCTGTACCGGTATGTTTCCCGTCGAGCATGAACTTTTCGGTTCCCAATCTGGCCTCTTTGGCATGGGTGTATAATTTGAATGTATTATTGGTTAATTCTGTCCAGTTCTTTGCAGGGTGCACATTGACTTCAATAACCCCCGGGTCTGGTGTTATCTTCAAGGAATCCAGGCGATTGTCTTTAGGTGGTTCGTAACCTTCTAAGATAACAGGTATATTTAATTCTTTTGCCGTAGCCTCGATAGATGCTGTTAAATCCAAAAATGCTTCCGCCGAATCCAATGGAGGGAGAAAAATATATAATTTTCCATCTCTAATTTCGGTACATATGGCAGTACGGACAAAATATTTAGGTTTGTTTTTATCCAGTCCATTTTCAAGAAAATCCTTGTGCCTTTTTGATACCAGCCTTTTAAAACTGGGTAAGCGCTTTTTTTTAGCAAAAAGATCAGGCTCATATACCGGAAAAACGTCATATTCAGGTTTGCCCAATAGCGATTCCAAGGGTAACCTGAAGCCAATAGGAGAGGTGCCAGGAGTCAAAAACAAATGATTACGTCGAAAATTCCATTCACTGCTAAACCATTTGTCACTGGTTTTATTTAAAGGAAGTACATAGCCAGAAGGTGTGGAAGTCCCATTTTCAAGTATTTCCGCTAATTTTTCCTGGATAAGCGAATCTGTTTCATCTTTAGACGGATCAATATCAACCGGAAGTTTACCCGCCTCCCATAGTAGGTAAAAAGCATCTTCATAGGTGGGCAAAATATGCTCATTGCTCACATTCAGATATGTTGTCAATACCTGAAGGAACTTTAAATCACTGCCTTCCGGAACTTTTGGGTTCTCGCTAAACGTGGTTAAAAGAGATTTATCATGCCAAATAGCTTTGCCGTCTTTACGCCAGCAAATTTCAATTGACCATCTGGGGAGAGGCTCTCCGGGATACCATTTTCCCTGGGCATGATGCAAAACACCTCCTTTTCCAAATTCGTCGAGTAACCTGCCAGAAAGATCCTTGGCGAGCGCTCTTTTATGTTCGCCATCGGCTGCTGTATTCCATTCAGGAGATTCCATGTCATCAATAGAGACAAAAGTAGGTTCGCCTCCCATGGTCAGCCTAACGTCACCTTTCTCCAATTCTTTTTCAACCTTGAACCCCAGTTTGTAGATATCCCTCCATTGTTTATCTGTGTAAGGCTTGGTTACTCTGGGTGATTCAAAAATACGCTTCACCGAATTTTCATAAAAGAACTCCGTTTCGCATACATCGGTAAGGCCTTCAACAGGTGCAGCACTTTCAAAGGAAGGCGTACAAGCAAGGGGAATATGTCCTTCTCCTGCCAGCAACCCAGAAGTGGCATCAAAACCGATCCAACCTGCACCCGGAAGGTAGACTTCTACCCACGCATGCAAATCCGTAAAGTCTTCAGGGGGGCCCGATGGACCATCAAGTGATTTTTCATCCGACTTTAATTGCACCAGGTACCCTGAAACAAAGCGGGCTCCAAAACCCAGATGGCGCAAAACTTGCACAAAAAGCCATGCAAAGTCCCGGCAAGATCCATTTTTTTTCTCCAATGACGCTTCACAAGTTTGAACACCAGGTTCCATCCGGATATTGTAATTCAGGTATTCGTATATTTTTCGGTTCAGGTCAATTAAAAAGTAAATTGTCTTTCGGGGGCTTAGATCGATCTCTTTTAAAAAACCATTTAAAAGTGGCCCGTCTTCATCGATTTCCAAATAGGGTTGCAACTCTTTCTTAGTTGTTTCCTTATAGGTAAAAGGATATTCCTCGGCATAGTCTTCCACAAAGAAATCAAATGGGTTGATTGTTTTTAAATCAGCTATGATTTCAACCTCAATGGATAATTCTTTTGTTTTTTCAGGAAAGACCAATCGCGCCAAATAATTGCCAAATGGGTCTTGCTGCCAATTAAAAAAATGATTTTCAGGTTTTATTTTTATACTATAGGCTTCTATTGGGGTCCTGCTGTGGGGAGCAGGCCTTAATCGAAAAATATGGGGCGACAGTGATACAGAGCGATCATATTTATATAAGGTTTTATGTGAGATTACTATTTTTAATGCCATACTGAATGTTTGCTAGAACTTATATTGTCGCTTGACAAAGATGCATAAATATGATTGTAAATATATTGGAAACTTAATTGTTTTTATATGCTAAACAAATGCAATAATACACAAGAAATTAACATTAACCTGTTTACATTTTGACATAAGCTGCACCTGATGTTTTACTGACAAAGTCATTGGTACTTGTAAATATATCATTTTATATTTTACAACAAAAATACCTTTTTATTGAAGATAATGTTTTCTTAACTGTAAAATATTGATATTCATTTTAAAAGCAGGTAGAAATATTCAAATATAATTAACAATATTAAATCATGGGCGCTAAATAACCTACGGGACATAGGGGATCAATTGAATTTTGATATTTCCATAACTTCCCCTGGCGCCATGTCATCCAAACAAATCGAGCCAATTCTTGCCCTTATCAATCTTTGCGTTGGAAAGCCCACTGCGGCAGTCATTTTCCTGACCTGTCTGAATTTACCCTCTGTGATGCAGATGCTGATCCAGGAGGTGGGCCTGTGTCTGCCAATACGCAATTTAGGATCAGGAGGGGGCATATTCGGTTCAGGTTGCAACAGGCAAACTTTACAAGGTTTCGTAAGATAAAGCCCTCCTTTAAGGCCAATTTCCACTCCTCCAATGAGTTGCTGAATGGCTTCAACAGTAATTGAACCGTCCAATTGTACCCAATATTCCTTTTCAATTCCTGAGCGGTTGATCTCATCGCTTAGCTTGCCATCTGATGTCAGCAATAATAACCCTTCTGACTTCTCGTCTAATCGGCCGACAGGCATGATCCCTTCAGGAAAATCATAGAGTTCCCTAAGAAATTTTTTCGATCTTATTTCTTTGGGGTCATTGGATGCCAACTGACTCAGCATCCCAAAGGGTTTGTAAATTTTATAATGTATCGTATCAGGCATCTTCGCTTTGCAAATCGTCAATATTGACAAAATCAAGGTCAAGTATATTAAAGTTATTAGCGGCCTTTACAAGTAAGGTAGACCCTATAGTTTCAAAAAGGTGATTTGTTTTCAATACAAATTCAGCCTGTTTTTCTATTTGAAAATTCGGGATGCCTACCAAAGTAAGATCCGTAGTTGAAGATTCTTCCTCAATGATATCATAAAAAGCCTTTTGTTCAACGGCATTGTCGATGATTTTGATCCCAACCTTAACGCGAAGGTCTTCTACTAAAGCAAATATTTTATCTTCTATTATTGAAGGTTCGACATTGTTGTTGTTTACAAACAGCACCCTGATATCCGGGTTGTCCCATCTGGGAGAGGCGATAATAAACCGGGCAATATTCAACATCATCTCAGCATTCTTGCTATCTGTTTCGCGCCACCATAGGTCAACAGTTTTATAATTGCCAAATTTTGTTCTCAGGTCAAAATCGAGGTAGAGCAAGTTATAATCCAGGTGGAGCAGGGTCTGGGTCATTTTTGAGTACTCCTTCGAGTTTTCGAGCCCTTTGGGCCAGCCCATCATAATGGTATTCGGTTCAACGCCCGAAAACCCAAAGGTTGAAGCTATATTGGTAATACCTTCATATATATTGCTCACTTTCAGCTGTCTGGCAAAAATGCCCAACTCTTTGAAATTGACATCCATGACCACTTGTTCAGTCCTTTTTAAAGGTTTGTCATCATGTTTATCTACGATCAGTTTAAAATTCGTCACCATTCCGGTCCTGCCCGATACGGTCTTCCCTAACTCCAGCAAATAACGTTGGTGATCGCTCTGTCCGGAAAACAAAATTATATTTGGGTTCCAATTTAAATTTTCATCAGTCTTAGCATCTATTTTCTTCAAGCCTTTATTGACAATGTTTTCCCAGACACTTCTCCAAACATCATTTGATTGTAGTTTTACCTCCTTGCGCTGCAAGCCAAAATACAAGGCTCCGATCACGGCTAATGACCCTAACATGGCAGTTGTATCCAATTTGAACATTACGGCGAAACAGGCGAGAAAGCCTAGCAATCCGATCCATCGCTTGATCTTGAAAGAAGGCTGAAAATCTGGATTGGCCCAACTTTCAAGAAAATAACAAATATTTATAAACCCGTAAGCTGTAAGGTAAAACATGGAAACCAATCTTGCAATCACATCAAGTTCACCAATTAGGATTCCTATTTCTGCAATGACAAAAACCAACAGCAGCGCATTAACAGGTTCGTCATTAACGCCCTTTCCTTTACCAAATACTTTGGGGGTAACGAGATCCTGAGACATAGCTTGCAATATTCTTGGGCCACCGAGAATTCCTCCAATGGCAGACGAAAGGGTAGCTCCCCATATTCCGGCCACTACAGCCGGGGCAAAGAGGGCAATTTTCATCAGGATATTATAATCTGTCTTTAACAATTCCGGGTCAACAGCAAAGGCAAGAAAAATGGCCAGTGACAGATAAACCAATAGTCCTGCGCCAATGGCCATTAGGGTACCCATTGGTATGGATTTTTTAGAATCCTTTAAGTCACCGCTCATGGCTATTCCTGCAGTAAATCCGGTAACGGCAGGAAAGAAAATGGCAAATACCACCTCAAGGGGTACTGAATTCTCAGAAGGGATCAAGTTAACTGTTTCGGGAGCGAATTCTGTGGTTCCCAAAAAAATCGATATCAGCGATATGACGATGGCGGCAAGAATGAAAAATTGAGCTTTTAAGGCGACAGAGGTACTGATGAGTGCTAATATGGTAAGTGAAAAAAGGGCGAAACTAGCCGTGATCCTAAAATCATTGGTCGACATGCCAAGGCCAAAATACTCATTAAAACTTTCAGAAAACCCGATCAGGTACAATGATATGGAAAAGGCAGTACCTACGAAAATGGCAATCCCGATAGAGCCTCCAATGGGTATTCCCATACTGCGTGACAACACATAATAAATTCCCCCGGCCCCGATTTTTTTGTCTGTTGCGACCGATGAAACACTTAAACCCGTGGTAACCGCAATCACATGGGCAATAAATATAATGGCTATAGTGCCAAATAGCCCTGAGTTTCCAACGACCCAGCCCAAACGCATATACATGATCACACCAAGTATGGTCAAAATAGAGGGGGTAAATACCCCTGCAAAGGTCCCGAATTTCTTTTTTGAAGACATAAATAGAAGTGCCCTTTATATTAAAATAAGGAGGTGAATATAGACAATCTTTTTTAAAAAGATGACCCTTTTAAATAGCATATCTTGGCAAGACAGATGTTGATCTGACCCATATTTACAATAACCTTTCTGCTATTTCAAGCCAACTGCCTACGCGCTTGTGGCTGTTTTCATGTACATTGTGAGGAGAGTTAAACAACAGGGTGTCACCGTCAAATTTATCCAGATTAAGCGTGCGATCATCAATCAGGAGATCTCCTTTTAAAATATATTTGTGCCCGCACATGATACGGTATTCCCAGGTAATGAATGGGAAATGTTCATCAAGCCAGTCACTTTTTTCCCGCAGGGAGCTTGGAAATTGTGTTGCTGCCGTTGCAATATATACCTCATGTTTTTGGCAAAGGTCTTTTAATACCGGTATGCTGTCTTTTATTGGTTCAAGATTCCTGAAGAAACCATCCATTCTGACATGCCTTCGAATACTGTCCTGATGTATCTCAGGTACATTTTGCCAAACTTCACCGCTTTTGAAATGAGCCAGTGACAGGCATTGCTTGAATTCCTCATTATACATTTCTATGTGTTTCCCGTAGGTATCGGCAATCACATCATCCATATCTACAAATATGACCATATTTCTTTTTTTTTGTAAAATAAGTCAATAATTGAATATTTCCAATGGTTAGAAATAAAAACTTATCTGGGATTTACAGATCAGCTTATTTTGGTTTCAGCAACATATATCATATAAATATGTTAAGAAACCCAAAGTTGGCCTCAACAAGACGAATAAGGCCTATCTTTGCAAACCTGAAAATTTTCGTGTTCATAAATAGCTATTGGTACAATGCCTAAACAAAATGTAAAAAAATCAAGGATAAGGTTGCTTCATCAGTATTATTCGTATACCGGCTTCTATTCCTTTGTCAGATCGAGTGTAGGTAAGGCTATTTTACCCATAATTTTATTTATCGTCGCCTTGTGGGTCATTCATGCTTTTGTTATTGATTTTAATGACCTATTTACTTCAATTACGACAACCTACAGCCCTTTGGTTATATTGTTGGTTTTCTTTGCATCCGAATCTGTGCTGGGCTTAATCCCTCCGGAAATTTTTATAGCCTGGGCTGGTAAAACCCAAACGCCTGTTTTTTATTTATCCCTGTTGGCTGCCTTGTCTTATTCAGGAGGGATCATCTCCTATTTCATAGGAAGGGCCATTGCCAACATGCCTTCAGTTTATGAGTATCTCGAATTGAAAATGTACAAGCATGTTAAAATGATCCGCAAATGGGGAGGGTTTTTAATCGTTGTAGGCGCCTTGTTGCCAATTCCCTTTTCAATGACCAGTATTGCAGCAGGCCTGATAAAGTATGATTTTAAACATTATTTAGCATTTGGACTCTTACGATTTTTAAGATTCTATCTTTATGCCGTAGTTATTTTTAATGTTTTTTAAGGCAAAATAACTTCGAATTTATAATGACTTGTATCGTTTAACTTCAAAAAAAAACAGGTAAAGATCAAAAGGACCCTTACCTGCTGATATGATCATTTTCTTTATTTATTTAAACCCGATCTTTTTAAGTCCGTCATGGCTAATTTGAATCGCTTCTAATGGCTCCATGTCAAAAGTCCTGTCCTGTTCTACAAAATAATATTTCATTCCTGAAAGCTCTTTTTGCGCCAGGATTTTTGCGAAGTCAATAGTTCCGTTCCCTACGGGAGCAAACCTGCCCTGATCATCCATGTCTTTCACATGCCATAATTTAAAGCGGTTGGGATACTTCTCAAAGTAAGCTATAGGATCGGCCCCAGCCTTTGTTACCCAATAAAGATCCATCTCGAAATTAACATATTTCGGGTCTAAATGCTCTAATAAATAATCGATGACAACAACACCATCCTTATCTTTCTTAAACTCAAAATCATGGTTGTGGTAAAGTAATTTTAATCCGGCTTTTTCACATTTTTTCCCCAAAGTGGTTAAGATGTTGGCAAGATTCTCGGCGCCACCTTCCATTCCCATCGATTGGGTTTCCTGGTAATATTTAAACAATCCCATTGGAGGAACGGGTACTACAAAGTATTCAAACCCTGCTGCTTTAGCGTCAGCGAACATAGCATCGGCATCATCGATATTGATATCAGACTGGTGTGTGCTTACAGGTCTTAAATTCAGCTCCTTTAGGTATTTGTTAAAAGCTTCAGGTGTCATATTGTAATATTTCCCATCCTTATACCCAGCTGCTTCTAAATTTTGATAACCGATCTCAGCAACAGATGTAAGGGTTGCCTTTGCATCAACCCCCATGGCATCTCTTACGGTATAAAGCGCCAGTCCTCCAAATTGCTCCTGAGCCATTGAGGCAGTTGCACTCAGCATTAGAATGCATAAAGTAGCCAATTGTAACATACTCACTTTACTTATTTTTTTCATGATGATAATATTTAATTTTAGATTTTATAATAGGTATAAAAGTATGTAAATGATACAAATATTTATCTAAAATTATTGATTACTTTCAGACCAAAATTAGAGGGTATTGAAAAAACCACATTATAAAGTAATGATCTTTTTGGCATTCTTTGCCATATACGTCATTTGGGGATCCACCTATCTGTTGAATAAGATATTGGTCAGCGAAGTTTCACCACTTTATATGGCCGCTATCCGTTTTATTTCTGCGGGAGTGTTGATTTTCATTATCGCTAAGTTTTTGAAATATGATCTTGCTATTTCTAAACGGCAATTTATCAATACAGTGATTGCTGGTTTTTTGTTCCTGGCTTATGGAAATGGTGTTTTTGTTTGGGCTTTAAAATACGTGGATAGCGGCTTTGGAGCACTTTTGGCTTCAACACAACCTCTATTTGTATTGTTTTTAATGCGTGTACTGTATGGCCAAAAGATATTGCCAAAGGCGATTATTGGCGTTTTTCTCGGCATATTTGGTATGATCCTGTTGGTTCATCAGCAAGGTTTGAATTTTAACGAAAACAGTTTTATTGGAATTTTAATGATCTTTTCTTGTGTGTTGTGCTGGAGTTACGCAAGCGTTTTTGTTTCTAAAAATGAATTCCCTGCAAATCAGTTGGTGAGTGCCGGTTATCAAATGGTCACTGCGGGCTTCCTGTTGCTTTTAGCAAGTTTATTTCTTGGTGAGACCTGGCTGGCCCCAAATCAATGGAGCTTGGCTGCTCAAGCATCTATGTTGCTATTGATCCTGTTTGGAAGCATAGTGGCCTTTACATCTTTCAATTATTTGCTCAAAGTTGTTTCTCCCGAGAAAGTATCTACCTCAGCCTATGTAAATCCTGTGATTGCACTAATTCTTGGCTGGTACGTGCTGGATGAGCAAATCTCAGCACGGTCAATTATAGCTGCCCTGATCCTTTTGACAGGCGTTTATTTTATCAATAGGAAAAAACGCCTATTTATCAAATAATTTTGATAGCTTCATGGAATGGGTTAAATTGTGTTCATTATAATTTATGCCATGGATTACTTTTTTATCATTTCAGTATTGGTCGTTATTTCGGCAGTATTTGGTTATATCAATGTTCGATTTTTAAAATTGCCCAATACCATTGGCTTAATGTTGATCACTATCGTATTTACATTGGGCGTGTTTGCATTGAGTTATTATAATTCTACCTTATTAAATGCAGAAAGATATATCATCACACATATAGATTTTAAAGAAGTCCTTTTGGATATTATGTTGAGCTTTTTGCTTTTTGCAGGGGCTTTGCATACTAATTTTAACCAATTAAAGGTGCAAAGATGGCCCGTTTTTGTCTTTTCAACCCTTGGAGTCCTAATTTCTACTTTCCTCGTTGGTTTTGCCATGTATTACATCCTTCCTTTAATAGGGATGGAAGTAGCTTTGATTTACTGTTTGTTATTTGGAGCCCTGATCTCTCCGACCGATCCAATTGCGGTTTTGAGTATTTTAAAACAGGCAGGTGCACCAAAAAAACTGGAAACTAAAATTGTTGGAGAATCGCTCTTTAATGATGGTGTCGGCGTAGTTGTTTTTTTAACCATCTTTAATATTGCCCGGATGGGCGGTCAGAGGGTGGAGGTAATCGATGTTATTAAATTATTTAGCCAAGAGGTATTTGGGGGTGTTATTTTGGGTTTGATTTTAGGTTGGGTCACTTATAAATTAATGAAATCAATTGACGATTACGATATAGAGGTCATTATAACCCTGGCTACCGTTATGGGCGGAACGCTAATTGCCCATCAATTACATTTATCAGCTCCTTTGGCAATGGTTACCGCTGGATTGGTGGTTGGAAATGATACGGTAAGGAACTCGGCGATGTCTAAGATTACTGAAAGTTATGTAGATAAATTCTGGGAGCTGATCGACATATTGCTGAATACCATATTGTTTGTGTTGATAGGAATGGAAATGCTAGTGTTGTCATTTGAGATCAACTACTTTTTGGCTGGGATGATAGCTGTGCCTGTTGTGTTGATGTGCAGGTATTTATCCTTGATTTTACCTGTAAAATTCTTCGAAAAACGCCTGGATTTTGTTCCAAGGACCAATTTGATCATGACCTGGGGTGGCTTGCGTGGTGGAATTTCCATC
>JBFFLO010000013.1:0-19581 GCA_041554895.1 Lutimonas sp.
GTTGTTAAAACTCTATTTTTTTAAAATTGTCTTATGCAGACTGCCTTGATCAGTATCTATCCATACCAAATGGACGCCAAAATCAAGTTTTTGAACATCAATACGTGCATCAGGGTTTGATCTTTCAAAAACTTTTTCTCCAAGAATATTGTAAATACTGATCTTTCTGATATTGATGAGCCCGTTGCTGTTAATAGTCAATTCGTCGGCCACTGGATTTGGGAAAATGGAAATAATATCCTGCAGGCTTTCTTCGTCCAGGCCAAGAACAGTTCGGTTATTTCCTGAAATCAGGTGACTCTCCGGGTCGATTTGTACCGAAGCCACCTTAAAATTTAATTGTACACTAAACACTTGATTGTTTTCTGATACTTCAAGACGCAATTTTTCTGACTCGCCAGAAGTTCCAATAACAGTGACAGGAAGTGGCATTTCAAAAAATGAAACTGAAGGATGGGATTGCTGTTGACTCACTTGAAAATGAATGAGCTCATCAGCATTATTCTGGCTCCATACCACCTCATATTCGGGATATCCTTCTCCGTAAAACCAATCTTTAAAGAATTCATCCAGTGATGTATCAGCCACAGCTTCCAAATGTCTTTGTAGATCACGTGTTTTGGCATAAGCAAAAGCCAATTGCGGATCTGCAAGGTAGTTTTGCACACCTTTAAAAAAGGCTTCATCTCCCAATTTGTAGCGCAGCATATGAACGATCATGGCTCCTTTTCTATAGGTCAATCTACTGTCAAAAATCCTTGAAACTGAAGTTGTATCCGCAACAAATGTTGATCCAGAAGGTAAGGCGGTCACATTATTGACCACAGCTTTCCTCCATTGTGAAAAAACAGCTTCGCCATCGAATTTTTCATAAACAAGGCCATCGAGATAAGTGGCAAACCCTTCGTTCAACCAGATATCTTCCCAACTGCCGCATGTAATTTTATTTCCAAACCACTGATGCGCCAATTCATGAGCGATCAACCCACGACTCCAGCCTCCCATAAAGGTCATGGTTGTATGTTCCATACCACCCCCCCAACCAAATTGTGCGTGCCCATATTTTTCCTTTGCAAAAGGGTATATTTCAAAAAGTTCATTATATAACTTCATAATTCCCGGAGTTACCGCTGTTAGGCCTTTGGTGTCATCCAAATCCTCGGGGTATACATAATTGACAATATCAAAATCAAGACCCTCCGGGTCGTCCTTATAAACAGCATAATTGGTCACCGCTATAGCGATCAAATAGGCCGGTATCGGATATTGATGTCGCCAGTGGGTTAAGGTCTGTCCCGAATTTGTTGTTTCAGAAACCAATAGGCCGTTCGATGCTGCCTTATATTTTTCAGGATGCTTGATAAATATGTCAATGGAGTCGATTTTATCAATCAGGTCCTGTTTACAGGGCCACCACCCCTTGGCGCCATAAGGTTCCGATAAGGTCCAAAGAACCGGTATGTTTGCCGAACCATGAGTGCTGATCTCGAAAGAGCCAAATCCTGAACTGACCGGATTGCCTTCGTAAAAGACAGTAAGTGAATCAAGTATATGCTTTCTTTGGGTGAATGGAAGACTTATGACCAGTTCATCATTGGCATTTTGACTAAAAGTTAGTGTTTGCCCGCGCTGTTTCACCTGTGAAACATTCATGTTGTCTGCCAAATCAAAAACGATCTCCCGGATATCATCTAGCGCAGTGAAATAGCTTGTTACTTCGCCTTTGATCTCAGCCTTGGCAGGATCCACTTCCCATAAAAATCTGTGATACCCAATATCGTAATTTCCGGTATTTGGATTAGCCTTGTGGACTGTCTTGCGGGCAGCATTTTTTCTTTCAGCATCAGATAATTCCTCCAGGTACTCAAGGTCAGTCGCAGCATGCTGTTGGGCAAGTCCGGACAATGAAAATAATAGAAGTATAAGGTATAAAAAATACTTCATAAAGATTACTTTTGTAATGCTCTTAGCAATTTTTTAAGAAGCTCAAAGATACAAAATATGTATTTATTAGAATTTTTCAAGAAGTCGAGGTCGACTTTGATATTTCTTTTTTTCTTTGGCATCGTATTTGTTCCTGTGCTTTATTTCCTGGTCAAGCCTAAAACAGTGCTTCCCGTGTATAATCCGATAGATGTGAATCCAAGATTGGTGGATGATGCTGTAAAAAACGTAAGCAGAAACCATCGCATTGGTGATTTTCACCTGATCAATCAAAATGGGGATTCGATCAGCAAGAAGGACTTTGAAGGAAAGATCTATATTGCTGATTTCTTTTTTACCAGATGTCAAACCATTTGTCCTATCATGGCAATCAATATGTCAGAACTTCAGGAGTATTATAAAGATGACAATGATATAAAATTTCTGTCACATTCAGTCACGCCGGTGATTGACAGTGTTTCGGTCCTGAGAGCCTATGCCGATAAAAACAAGGCCATAGATGGTAAGTGGGAGATCACTACGGGTAAGAAACCCCATATTTACGAGCTGGCCCGAAAATCATATTTCGCCGTACTGGACGAAGGAGATGGGGGAGAACAAGATTTTATACATACAGAACAGTTTGTATTGGTAGATAAAAAAAAGCAGATCAGAGGTTTCTATGATGGCACTGATACAAGGGAAGTAGAACGTATCATCAGGGACATTGAAATACTAAAGCTCGAAGACTGAAAGAGGTTGGTATAGTTCTGTGATTATTTTATCGTTTCGTGATAATTATCAGTTTTAAACGAATATTTTTACGTAATTTCGTAGCGTATTTATAATTAATCTAAATAAAAATTGGGTACCAGTATTGCAAGTTTAAGAGTAGGAGAAAAGGGCATCATTGAGGATATTTCATTTGACAGTATTCCTTTGTCCCTTTTGGAAATGGGTTGTATGCCGGGTGAAAGCGTTGAATTAATTCAAAAAGCACCTTTAAAGGATCCCTTATATATCCGGGTAAATGGCAGCCATCTTGCGATCAGAATCGAAACTGCTTCACAAATTCTGATCACCAAAGTATAATTCATGCCTGAACATAAAGCCATAAAAGTAGCTTTAGTAGGTAATCCTAATACTGGAAAAACTTCCCTATTCAACCAGCTTACAGGATTGAATCAGAAAGTTGGAAATTACCCTGGTATAACCGTCGATAAAAAAGTGGGTAGGGCCATCTTAGCTGAAGGCTGTTATGCTTCTATTGTTGATCTTCCGGGAACCTACAGTATCAATCCAACGACCATTGATGAAAATATCGTTTTGCAAACCTTATTACACAGTGAGCACGAGGATTTTCCGGATGTGATCGTTGTCGTGGCAGACATAGAAAACATCAAGAGGAACCTGCTATTATATTCGCAAATAAAGGATCTTCAAATTCCAACAATTCTGGCTATTAATATGGCTGATCAGTTGAGCAAAAAGGGTGTGGAGATCGACCTTGAACAATTAAAAATTGAGTTAAAAAGTGAAGTAGTCCTCATCAGTGCGCGAAAGAACTTAGGAATTGATGAATTAAAAAAAGCCATTCTTAATTATAAGGCCTTGGATACTTCGGCACTTGCTTATATTTCAGAGAAGATCGACAAGGATTATTTCAAAGAACTAAAACAAAATTTCCCTAAGTTGTCTTTGTATAAAGCCTGGTTGTATATAACGCAACTGGATAAATACGATGATTTAAGCGAGGAAGAAGTTGCCTTGATCAATACCTACAAGCAGGATGGGGCCAAGCTTAAAAAATACCAGCATAAAGAAACGATATACCGCTACCAGCAGATCAATTCAATATTAAAGAAAACCTATAAGGTAGATAAATCCAAAGCCAGGGATCTCAGAAGCAGGTTGGACCAGGTACTCACGCATAAGATCTTTGGCTATGTCATTTTTGCCATGATCCTTATGATGATCTTTCAATCGATTTTTGATTGGGCAAGCATTCCTATGGATTTTATTGATGCATTTTTTGCTGAGTTGAGCACTACATCACGGGAACTGCTCCCTGCGGGCAAGTTGACAGATTTGATCAGTGAAGGTATTATACCTGGCATTGGAGGGATCATCATTTTTATTCCTCAAATTGCCATTTTGTTTCTTTTTGTGTCTATTCTGGAGGAGACAGGATATATGAGTCGCGTGGTGTTTTTGATGGATAAGATCATGCGCCGATTCGGAATGAGTGGCAAAAGTGTGGTTCCCTTGATTTCTGGTACGGCCTGTGCCATACCTGCTGTAATGGCAGCGAGAAATATCAGTGGATGGAAAGAAAGGCTCATTACGATCATGGTGGTGCCTTTTGTAACTTGTTCGGCAAGACTTCCCGTTTATGCCATCATCATAGCCTTGATCATTCCACAGGATAGGGTTCTGGGTGTTTTTAGCTTGCAGGGATTGACCCTGCTCGGGCTATACCTGCTCGGATTTTTTATGGCGATGATTTCGGGTTATCTTTTGCATAAAACACTTAAAGTAGAAGGGAAAAGTTTCTTTCTGATAGAGATGCCAGACTATAAGTTACCTTCTTTAAAGAATGTTTTTTATACTGTAATTGAAAAGACCAAAGCTTTTGTTTTTGGAGCTGGAAAAATTATTCTTGCCATTTCTATTGTTCTATGGTTCCTGGCATCGAATGGCCCTGACGCATTTGATAATGCTGAAGAAAATTTTGTAGCTCCTATGGAAATTGGATCTGCAGAGAGCGTTGGTTACAGGGAAGCGATGGCTTCTTACAAACTGGAACACTCCTATATCGGGGTTATGGGAAAAGCCATAGAGCCTGCTATCAAACCATTAGGGTATGACTGGAAGATAGGGATTGCCCTTATTTCTTCATTTGCAGCAAGAGAAGTATTTGTAGGGACTTTAGCTACTATTTACAGTGTAGGAAACGATGATGAAGAGAATACTACTATTAAACAACGTATGGCAGAAGAAATTAATGAAGAGACTGGTGAAAAACTCTTCAATATTCCAGTTGGTATGTCACTGCTGGTATTTTACGCCTTTGCCATGCAATGCGTAAGTACACTGGCCATTGTTAAAAGGGAAACCAATAGTTGGAAATGGCCCATGATACAACTTTTTGGAATGGGGGTGATTGCCTATATAGCTTCTTTTCTTACTTTTACGTTGTTAAATTAATACTTATGATACAAGAGATTCTGGTATATGCGGGCGTATTTTTAGCTATGGTATTTTTAGTTAGAAAGTTTTTTTACTTTCCTAAAAAAAAGAAAGGCAATTGTGACACCGACTGTAAGTGCTCATAAATGAGTAAGTTTAAAATTCTGGGCAGCTTTTGTCGCGTTAATGATAATTTTTCTATATTTAATCCTGAAATAAAGGAAACGCTGGTTTTTCAACTGCATTCGAAATTTAATCATTAAAAAGTACACATGAAATCAACCACTTCAATCAAACTACTTTTTCTCACTTTTTTTCTTCTTGCCAATGCTGCTATCGCCCAAGTTAAAATTGGTGGAAAAGCAGGATATAGTGTAGGAAGGATTACCGATAATTCTGATAATATTTACACAGAAGATTATGAGTCCTCATCAGGTATCGATATAGGCGTATTTGTTGAATATGAGGTAGATGAATTGTTTTCGCTTCAAATGGAATTATTGTACACGCAAAGAGGGGGTGAAAGATTAGGAATGCAACCAATCCCAACAGCTGCTTTAAGCGCATTTGGTTCAATTGACCAGCTTAACTATATGCTTTCACTTCAGGGCAAAGGCCCGGTGACAGATTCGAACCCAATGTATGCAGATTTTAATAATGTTTCCGAACTCAGGTATATTGAAATTCCGATTTTAGGAAAGTTAGGCTGGGGTGAGACCTGGAGATGGTATGTAGAGGCTGGCCCTTATGTGGGGTTCCTGGTTGAAGCAAATCAAAACACAAGTGGTACAAGTTTGATAACCCTAGATGCCAATGGCTTAGATCCTTTGATCGTATTTAACCCGAATTTTAATCCTGCTGATCCGTCTACCGGCCCGCTATGGGTGCCTGTTCCGCCCCAATCATTTGAAGCTGAAACAAGCACAAGAAGTGAGTTAAACACCTATAATTTTGGTTTTCACGCTGGTACTGGTATCATCAGAAAATTAGGTGAAAAACATGAGATTTATGCCGGGTTCAGGGGCTCTTGGGGAGCAAGGACCATCCAAAAGGATAAAGCTTTTGGTGAAAGCCATATTGGTGGCCTCGTCTTCTCACTAGGTTATGCCTATGCACTTTAGGAATAATAAATAAATCTAAACAAAAAATAGCGGCACAGCCGCTATTTTTTGTTTAAGGTCCTTGTTGTATTAAAACTATTTTCTCTAGTTGATTCTCAATGGCCCGCTTGTAAAGTTCCTTTACAGTTTCATAGTAATTAGGACCAATCAAAGGCACATTAAGTTTAGTTTGAGAAGTTATGAAAATTTTATTCTCTTTGAGTTCTGTTTTTAACAAGTAAGAACCCATTCCTTCTGGAAGTGCTAAGGATAAGTCAT
Organism: Lutimonas sp.; assembly: GCA_041554895.1. Taxonomy (GTDB): domain Bacteria; phylum Bacteroidota; class Bacteroidia; order Flavobacteriales; family Flavobacteriaceae; genus Lutimonas. Next base: position 6,492 of record JBFFLO010000013.1, read on the forward strand.
CAGGTTTAGAGGCTACAATATAACCTTCTGGTAATTCCAGGCTAATTTTAGTTTCATTTTTCCAGGGAGATCCATAGTCAATAGGGTATGATCGTTCCTCCTGTTTGAACGGATTTTCATTTTCCGTTAAGAACAGTAAAGGAGATACATAAATTTTGTCTCCGATAATATCAACTGCATTATCTTGGGTGAACTGCACCATCTCAGTAAGCGGTTTTCCTATCACCTCTTTGTTCCTTAATTTGAATTGATCGATTTCAATATTTTGGTTGGTTGATTCTAACTTGCTGATCAATTCCTCTTCTTTTTGCTCAGCAAAGCGGTTTCTGTAATTGAGGGCATTGAGCCCATTGTAATTGGTGATCATAATGCCATTAATAGACCCTTCAGAATTGAGTTTGGCCGATAGGTTTACGGCTTTTACATTATAGGATTTTGGATAAAGACTAATCGTCTTAGAAGATCCGTCATTTCGTATCAATCTTCCTTCCCAATTCAGATCTCGTAGTGGAAGAATATTTGGACTGCTGTACTTTTCAGTTGCATCGAGGAGTGTGATCTTTCCATTAGATTCTACAGCGGCTATAACATAATTGAACCCTTTTTTGGTAGGGAATATAGGAATCCCATGCGATCGGGTGCTAACCAATACAGGATTGGCATTTATACCGGCTGCCCTTAGCATGGCAACAAGACAAAGGTTTACTTCGGCTACATTTCCTGACCCTTCTTTATAGGCTTTCTTTATGCCTCCGTCGCGGGTATACTTTCCGTTACTTTCATCCCAGGTAACTTTGTTCTTTATAAATTCAAAAATTGCCAGAATTCGTTCATTGTTTGCAGTATACTTCTCCGAAATCAAATTGAGGTCGTCTTCAAAAAATTTGGATCTATCCAGTTGCCCTCCAAAATTAGGACTCTCTAGAATTGTTTTTGTCACATCTTTCCAAGAAGTATTATAGTACTCTGCGACGCCGTTTGAGGGCCTGTAGGCCGCTATTTCAAAACTTACTTTTGCCCGGTAATTATCTATATTGTTCACATAAGGTTCTTCTTTTAACGCTGGAATATCGTGCTGCTCAACTTTGAATACATTTTCATCTAATTTAACGTCCCTTTTGCTATAAGTTGTTCTTGTATTATCGAATCCACTGTTGATTTCACTTCTGTTCATTTGTGTTATGACATAATTCTTATGAACTTTTTCTCTTTTAACATTGACCGGGTTATAAGGGTTTGGGAAAGCATTAAACTCATAATATTCTGGAATCTGTATTTTTGCTGATAACTTTTTTATCGGGATATCATATTGGCAGATCAGATCATCAATAGACCTGGTATAAGGAGATATAACCGTATATTTCCACTCTACTATACTGCCTTCCTTCAGATTAGGCATGGTAAAATTTCGGCTTCCCCAAGAATCAGTTATTTCCTCCATAAACACATCACTCCGGCTCAGTTTGGTCTTTTCAATTTTATTGTTTTCCAAGTTATAAGTATACCCTTTAATGGTAAAGAGTTCATCGGTTTTTCCAATGTACAGCGGGACTTTTTTTGAGGCATAATCAAAACCGTCCTGGTTAAATAGTTTAATTCGCTCATGAACAACAGTGACAACGCTCCAACCCACTGTATTGTCATATTCGTAGTAAGAATTTCTTTTTTTGAAAAGCACGACCGCGCTGGCTGCACTGTCTGGTGCATAAAAAGGTTCTTTAAGATCTTCTTTGGTTACACTTCCAAATTTTTCACTTTGAGCGTAGAACGCTAGCGAACTAAAAAAAAAGGTAAATAATAGCAGAATGACTTGCTTATTCATAGCTATAGAATTTTGGTTAGAACGATTTTTAGATTATCAAGTTGATTTATTTTCTTTTTGAATTTTCGATAAGCATCATAATCATTCATACTGTATAAACCTTGTTTTACCTTCAAGGTTCTTTTATACTTCAATTGCTTCTCATTTAGTTGTTCGATTTCGATAGAGTAACTTCCAAACTTTGTGTCCAATTTACTTGGATTGCCCATGGCTTCAATTGTATAATCAGAAGGAAGATTAATAATGACATCATCAGTATCAATAAAACCATAAGGGATTTCTAATGGAAGTTTCCGATTTCGAATTCTTTTTGGAATGTTTTCAGAAATGTTTATAAAATTCAAACGAACCAAAATTTTCTCTCCACTGTTTACAGCAAAATTTTCGGCTGTAAATTGGATGTTTTCTTCAAAAATTACCTTATCATCATGACTTTTGACGTCAATCTTTTTTAAATCAACATTGCTGATTTCATCAAAAAAAGATTTGTAGTATGTATTTTTATCCTCTTCATTCAAAGATTCAATTCCATAATGGTTATCATATTGAATCCCTGAACTCATGATGTTTATTTTTGCTGAAATATTACCATCATTGTCCAGGCTCAATTCACCTTTAATGTCTTGACGATTTTCTTCAAGTTCATATTTTTTTGTCCGAATGATTTTACCTCCCTCAGGGGTAACGACCAGTGCATCACGGTCATCTGTAAACGAGCCCAGATAACCAAAAGGAGCTTTTTGGCTGGTACATTCCAACCAGACGGTATCTTTTTCAAAGGGAACCATCAAAATGACATGATTGCTTTGCTGGGTGGCGATATCAGGATCCAGCTTTTTTCTTTGTCCTGATCCTGCATAGATCTTACTATAATAGGAGGGGATTCCAGCAGTAGTTAGCAGCGCTTTTGTGTAATTTGTAAGGGCTTTACAATCACCATAACCCAATTTGTCAACTTCAATTGCTTCCATGGGTTTCCAACCGCCTATACCAATTTGGACACTGATATACCTGGTCCTGTTTTGCATATACTGATATATCATTTTTGCCTTTTCCTTTGGATCGGAAACATTTTTGACCAGCTCATTGATCTCGTTTTCTGTTTTTTCCGATAGCTCGTCTCTGTCCTTGATCAGATTGTCATACCACCATTTACCAAACTCATCCCAGTTGTTCGCCTCTCCGTAGGTGCCTCCAATTTGAAATTTATTGGATGCAAATTTTATATGAGGTCCGTATCTGGAAAAGTCAGGGCTATATACCTCATATTTAATTGCAGGCGCAGCTTTTATGGTATAAGACAACATTCCCTCTCTTGAATTGTTCTCGATGGCATACCCCTCGGTATTAAATTCTTTAGCCACAATTGTTATGTCATCAGGATAACTTAGCTTGTAGGTACTGTGTTCAGTGCTGGCCTGGAAGAAGTTAACAGGATACCAGGAAGGTATAAAAGCGGTATTCGAAGTGGAAACTTCGTATTCATACACTATGGTGTAGGGATACGATGTACTGTGATGTTCATAATATAAGACCCTGTTGTCGGTAAACAATGAGCCGTCATCAACGGCAGACACATCAGAAAAATCACTTTCCCTGATTTTTTTAATCTCGTTTCCAAAACCATCAAAAATTCTTGCATTGACATTCTTGATTTTTCTATGATTGTCATATGCTAATTGAATATAACCATCGTCATCTCCGTATTTGTTCAAAACCGTTATTGCCGCTTGTTTATGAATGATCATTTTGAAGGCATCAATAATATCGATATCAGTATGATCATATCTAAATACAGCATTAGCATTGGTTTTTAGACTATCAGGAATGGTAAAGGCATTAAGTTTGAGGTTTTGCGCGGTAATTATATAGGTAAACAAGAAGAAGACTACAAAGGTTAGTTGGTTCTTTTTCATAAAATAGCAATTTATATGTTTAACCTTTAAAAGTAAGGACTATTGTTTGGATTCTGTATCAATTATGATGGTCACAGGCCCATCATTTTCTAAGTTGATTTTCATGTGAGCTCCGAATTTTCCAGTACCCACTTTTTTTCCGAAAAGTGTTTCAAACTGGTCAATGAATTGCTCGTAAACAGGAACAGCTATCTCAGCATTTGCTGCTTTGATATAGGAAGGACGATGTCCTTTTTTGGTACTGGCCATAAGGGTAAATTGACTTACAATAATAACATCTCCCTGAACATCAGTCAGTGACTTGTTCATTACGCCATTCTCATCATTAAATATCCTAAGGTTGATTATTTTGTTGCATAACCATTTGGTATCATCAAGGTTATCTGTTTGAGTTATACCAAGTAATACAACAAGGCCGTTTTGAATCTTGCTTATTGTTTTACCCTCGACTTGAACCGAGGCATGATTCACTCTTTGAATAACAGCTTTCATAGAAAGCATTTAGATGGTTATTAAAACAAATAAAGATAAAAACTTGAACAAACTTAATGACAATAATCATAAAAAATTAAAATAAATGAAATATTTTAACATAAATGATAATGTAAATCAGTTAAAAATAGAGAAAAGCTTTAAAACAGTTTAAAATTCGTAATTGGTTGTTCGGTAGTTTTCTTCATCACCGGCAAGAATTTGAAGGTAACTTCGGTAACGCGAAGGAGCAATTTTCCCTTCTTCCAGCGCTTTTTTAACTGCACATTTTGGTTCGTTAAGGTGCATGCAATTATTGAATTTGCAAAACTGTTTTAAAGCAAGAATTTCTGGAAAATAATCACCGATTTCGCTGGCTTCAAAATCAACGACTCCAAATCCCTTTATTCCCGGGGTGTCGATGATATAACTTTCAGGTTCGGTTGGTATGGCAAACATTTCAGCAAAAGTCGTGGTATGCTGCCCTTGTTTGTGCTGAACAGAAATTTCTGCCGTCTTTAATCGTAAGCTGGGATCTATGGCATTGATCAAGGTGGATTTCCCAACACCTGAATGACCTGAAAACATGCTCGTTTTTCCCAGCATAAGTTCACCTACCTTATTGATATTGATGTTTTCAGTAGCCGAAATTTCCAGGCAAGTGTAGCCAATGTTCTCATAAATACGGATAAGCTTATTTTTCTTTAGGCTTAGTTCTTCATTATAAAGGTCTATTTTGTTGAACAGAAGAATGGCTTCTATATGGTATGCCTCGGCAGTTGCCAGAAATCGATCAATAAATGAAGTAAAAGTAGGGGGGTTGTCTAAAGTTACCAATAGGAAAGCCAGATCAATGTTAGCAGCTATAATATGAGTTTGTTTAGAGAGTTTTACTGATTTTCTGACGATATAATTCTTTCGGTCATGAATCCTGGTGATTATTCCGGTATTGGAGTTCAATTCCAATTCAAAATCAACATGATCTCCTACAGTCAAAGGGCTTGTGCTTTTAAATCCTTTGGTTCTGAACTTACCTCTGATGCGGCATTGAAATTGGTCATGGGTTTCTGTTCTTACCCAATACCAACTTCCTGTTGATTTGATTATAACACCTGTCATAGATTCGATTAGGCTTTTATGAGTACAAAAGACCGTAATTATTGATTACGGTCTTTTGAAGTATGGCTTACATATGGCTTAGTTTTCGTCTGGTAAGGTAGTAAAGTCTTGAGCATATTGTAACATTTGAGCCGCAAAACTTTCAGGTTGTTTGACTTCAACATCAATAATATCCCCATTTTCATCTTTTTTAGCAACAAGTACCGGATTGATAAACCCGGAATAAGGAGCTGATGTAAACTGGCTATTCCTCTCTAGGACTTCTCTATGCATGTCCTGATCCACTTTTACGCCATAAGTTTCTACAAGTGCTTTTCCTGATTCAAAATCTCCTTCTGACTTGATCCTTTGAATTTCCTTAAGAAGCTCCCCGAATAAATCTCTCAATTTATCGTAATCATTGATTTTGAAGTAGGTTTTACCATCTTTGGTTACTTTCTCGATCACTTGATCAGCACTTCCTTTTTCCATCGCCCAAGCGGCTACCAATTGTCTGTTTCTCATATGTGCCTCCTCAATGTCATCTCCCAGGTTCAACCTGATCAGTTGCGTCATTAATCCGTTGCGGATATAACCGTCATAAGCCGCTTTTCCAATTGATTCAGCGTCTGGAGAAATTCCGATCTCTACCAGTTTTTCATCAGGTAAATAATAAAGCCCGACTAAATCTGCTCTGGCTTCCTCTAAGGTAGAGGCGTAATTTTTCATCGTTTCTTTTGGAGTGCCAACCCCCGGGTTTAATTGTCCGCTGGCATGACCGATTACTTCGTGTAAAGCAGTGTGCAGTTTGTCGGCAAGTTGCCCGAATTCTTCTTCATATTTGATTTCTTCTTCGTTATAAGCAAATTCTTTTAACCTGCCTGTGCTTGCGGCATTGGCATAAGCATGAATGATATTTCCTAATGAAACTGATTTGGAACCGTGCTGCTCCCTGATCCAGTTATTATTAGGCAGGTTGATCCCGATTGGGGTAGATGGGGAAGCATCTCCTGCTTCGGCAGCCACATTTACTGTTTTATAAGAAACGCCCACGACATTTTTCTTTTTGTGCGACGGATCCAGGGTAGAATTATCTTCGAACCATTGCGCATTATTGGCAAGTGCCGCCATTTTCTTGGACATTTCAAAATCTTTGATTTGTACTACTGATTCATAGGACCCTTTATAACCTTTAGGATCATTATATACTTCAATGAATCCGTTTATATAATCAATATCTCCTTCAGTTGCCTGTGCCCAAACGACATTGTATGCATCCCAGGTTTTTAAATCACCTGTTGTGTAATAGGCAATCAATAATTCAAGGCCTTTGGCCTGTCCTTCATTTTCGGCTACATCCTGGGCCATGGAGAGCCAATATATGATTTGATCAATGGCAGTTCCATACATGCCGCCGCTTTTCCAAACCTTTTCTTTTAAAGTTCCATCTTCCTTGATCAGTTTAGCGTTCAAGCCTTTTTCAACGGGTTGATTTTTGCCTGCTTTCATTGCTGAATAATATGCATCTACATCTTCGGCGGTAACATTCTTACCGTAAAAATTAATGGAAGAACCTTTGATAAGGCCTTTTTCAGGATTTAGGTTTACTTTTTTCGCATCTTCTTCATTAAAAATAACATCAAGAGCTTCTCCCTGAAGATCGGTTTGGGTGGCTTGGATCAGGCCTGCAAGATATTCCTTTGAAAATTCAGGAATAAATTTATCGTTGGCATAATGATGGTGGATCCCATTGGCAAACCACACCCGCTTCAGGTAAGTTTCAAAATTTTTCCAGTCAGCTGTAGTTTTATCGCCTTCAAATTTGGTATAAATATTTTCCAGTCCCCTCCTGATCTTAAGGTTATGCCTGTAATTTTGGTCATACATGATATCTCTGCCAGCCAGGCCTGCCTGTGCCAGGAAATATACATATTTTTTTTGCTGTAATGTGAGCTGATCAAAACCAGGAATCTGGTATCTTAGTATTTGGATATCGGCAAATTGTTCTGAGAAGTAGTCAAAGGAAGTTTGTTGCGCTATGGAGACCTCTTTTGAAACGGTTTCATCTTGCTTTGGTTGGCAAGAAAACAGGAATGTGAAGGCTAAAATAAAGCCTAATGTATATTTAAATTTCATAAAGTAATTATTAGTAAGATTATCGGTCTAAATTTAGATAAAAACAGAGGTATTACCAAATGAAATAAAATTATTAAGTGCCTCATATTGAAATAATTAAGATTTAATTATTATATTTGAACAATTGTATTACCAAACTTCTTCCGAATGAAAATATTAAAAAATATAATTCTTCTTTTGTTGGTGGTTTTTGTCATTGGAGCTATTTATTTGGCTACCCTTGACGGAAGCTATGATGTTGCTAAAACAAGGTTGATCAAAGCCGATCCGGTCGTCGTGTTTAACGACCTAAATGATTATCGAAATTGGGAAGAATGGGGCCCATGGTATGAACAAGATTCAACAATACGCGTGCAGTATGCGGATAATACCATAGGTGAAGGAGGATCATATACCTGGACCTCAGATATAGAAGGGGGAGGAAGGATGAAAACCTTAAAAGTAAAAAAACCTGAAAGACTGGACCAGGAAATAGTTTTTGAAACACCTTTCGGGGATATGACTTCAGAGGTGTATTGGATTTTGAACAAAATCGAGACAGGAACTGAGTTAACATGGGGTATTAAAGGAGAACTTCCTTTTTTCTCAAGGTTTATGGCATCCGGGATGACGGAACAATTAGGGCCTATGGAAGAGCGTGGCCTTGAATTATTCGATGAGAATTTACAAAAAAAGCTGCAAGTTTACTCAATTGATTCTGTTGGTATTGTTGATTATAGCGGAGGTTTTTACCTCTATGTATCTACCTCGAGTAAGATAAATCAAATGAGCTCCAAAATGAGTGAAATGATGGCTCACATCAATACATTCGTTCAGGATAACAATATCAGACTTACGGGCAGTCCCTTTGCACTCTATCATAAATTTGATCAGGAAAACGGAACCGCTATGTTTTCCATAGCCTATCCTGTAGCAGAGAGGATCATTACTCAAGACTCTGATATTCTTACCGGCTATATGGAAAGAGGAACTTATTTCAAAACAATATTAAAGGGTGCCTATAACAACTCACAAGAGGCATGGGGAAAAGCAAAGTTTGACGTTGAAAACCTCAAAGAATATAAACCAGTGGAAAGCGGAGAGCCTTTTGAAATATATGTGAATAATCCTGAGAACACACCGAACCCGGCCCAACTGGTGACTGAAATTTATATTCCGGTCGAGCTGAAATCATTTAATGACCTGAAGCTTCATTGAAACATTGGACAAGTTTAATTTTACTCTGATTGCCTTCCAAGATTATTAAAATAAAGTATTGATCTAATCCATCATTACCTCCTGATTCCTGAAGCAAGCCTCTACATGGTCATTTACCATACCTACTGCCTGCATATAAGCATAGACCACTGTAGACCCAACGAATTTAAAACCCTTTTTTTTCAGGTCTTTAGAAATGGTGTCTGAGAGGGGAGTTGTTGCCGGAACCTCCTGTAAGTTCAGCCGCTGATTTGCTAATGGTTTGTGTTGTGTAAATTGCCAAAAATAATTTGAGAAACTTCCATGTTCCTTTTGCAGTTTTAAAAAGGCCTGAGCATTGCCAACTGTGGCTCTTATTTTTAATTTATTTCGTATAATTCCTGCATCAATCAAAAGTGCTTCATACTTTTCTTCATCATACAAAGCAATTTTATGATAATCAAAACCATCAAATGCCAACCTGAAATTTTCCCTCTTTCTCAAAATTGTAATCCAGCTTAAACCGGCCTGAAAGGTTTCAAGTACAAGAAACTCAAACAACTTATCGTCTGAAAATACCGGAACCCCCCATTCTGTATCATGATAAGAAACATATAACGGGTCTTCTCCGCACCAGGCACACCTTGATTTGATCATGTAGTTTGGTTTTATAGGCCCAAGATAAATCGTTTTATAAAATGAGCAAGGTAAGAAAGTAATTTCTATTATTTTTGATGAAAATTATTAGGCGTGATCAAAGAAAATTTATTGAAGCAATGTGTTTTGTTTGTACGTGATAAATTGTCCATCGTCCAGACCACTATGGAAGAGAACCGAAAAGCATTGGAACAGGAATCCAAAAGTTCTGCTGGTGACAAACATGAAACCGGGAGAGCCATGCTGCATCTTGAAATGGAAAAGGCATCTCAGCAATTGGAAGTCGCAAAACAAATGCAGGAAACCCTTAATAGGATACAATTGAGTTCAGTTTCGCAAAAGGTAAAATTAGGGAGCCTAATTATCACTGATCAGGGAATCTATTTTCTATCTATCAGTGCCGGTCAACTCACAGTTGGTGGAAAATACTATTATGCGGTATCTCCTTCTTCCCCGATAGGAGCGCTGCTGCTTGGCAAAGAAAAAGGGGAAAGTATCACACTTGGTTCTAAAGTCATAAAAATCCAATCTGTCCTGTAGAGATAACTGCTTTTCAAATAATCACTAGTTTTTTTCTTCCTGGTCGAGGTTGGTGATTCCCATATTGAAAAGGGTAAAACCAAAAATATCGGCATACAGGTCAATGGTCTTGGAAACAGGTGTTCCTGCCCCATGTCCGGCCTGGGTATCGATCCTTATCAATACCGGGTTTTTACCTTTTTGTTTATCCTGGAGTTCCGCTGCGAATTTAAATGAATGGGCCGGCACCACCCTGTCGTCATGATCTCCTGTGGTTATAAGCGTTGCAGGATATGAAACTCCTTTTTTGACATTGTGCACAGGGGAATAATTATACAGGTATTGAAACATTTCTTCACTCTGTTCGGAAGTTCCATAATCGTATGCCCAGCCGGCTCCGGCAGTAAAAGTATGGTACCTGAGCATATCCAAGACGCCCACAGCCGGAAGTGCCACCTGCATAAGATCCGGTCTTTGGGTCATGGTGGCGCCCACCAGTAATCCCCCATTTGAGCCGCCTCTAATTGCCAGGAATTTCCTTGAAGTATATTTCTCTCTGATCAAATATTCTGCAGCCGCAATAAAATCATCAAATACATTTTGTTTTTTTAATTGAGTTCCGGCATCATGCCATACTTTCCCGTATTCACCACCGCCTCTGAGATTAGCAACCGCATATATACCGCCCAATTCAAGCCATGACGCATTTACGATACTAAATGAAGGGGTAAGACTAATATTAAAACCTCCATATCCGTAAAGAATAGTCGGATTATTTCCATCTAGCATTGTTCCTTTTTTACAGGTAATGATCATTGGGATCTTGGTTCCATCTTTTGAAGTATAGAACACTTGCTTGGATTCATAGTTGCCTGAATCAAAACCAACCTTTGGTTTCTTGAATAAGGTCGAGGTCCCGTTCGAAGGGTGATAAGCATAAATTGAAGAAGGGGTAATATAGTTGGTAAATGAATAATACAGGGTTGTATCTTTCATCTTTCCTCTAAAACCATTACTGCTTCCCACACCAGGAAGAGGGATCTCTCTTACAAGTTTTCCCTTCATATCGTATTGAAACACCTTGGAAATAGCATCTATCATATATTCAGCAAAGAAGTAACCTGATCCGGTCGATGTACTTAAGACATGATCAGTTTCGCCAATAAAATCCTTCCAATGTATTGTTTCCGGTTTATTGAAGCTGCATTTGACGACTTTTTTGTTGGGCGCATTCAGGTTTGTGGAGATAAATAATTGGTCTCCTCTGCTATGTATAACTGAATGATCATTGTTGAAATTATTGACGATGCATTTCAACTCATTTTTCTTATCAGATAAATCTTTGACATATAGTTCGTTCCCTGAAGTGGAATTAGCACCGGTAACCACCAGGTATTTTTCATCCTCGGTAACATTTCCAAAAACATACCTTCTTTTTGCGTCTAAACCAAAAACGACCTGATCACTGTTTTGAGGAGTGCCCAACTTATGATAATACAACTTGTGCTGGTCAGTTTTAGCAGATAACTCGCTCCCGTCAGGTTTGTCATAACTGGAGTAGTAAAACCCTTCGTTCCTGTACCAGGACAATCCACTGAATTTTACGTCTTTGATGGTGTCTTCCAAAATTTCTTTGCTTAAGGCATCAATGACAATGACTTTTCTCCAGTCAGACCCTCCTTCTGAAATCGCATAGGCTGCCTTGCTTCCGTCTTTTGTAAATGAAATAGCACTGAGAGAGGTAGTGCCGTCTTTTGAAAATTTATTAGGATCAAGGAAAACTTCGGCTGCCAGGTTTTCTTTTTGCCTGTATAAAACATCATGATTTTGCAAGCCATCATTCTTAAAAAAATAATCAAAATCTCCATGTCTTGCAGGTGAACTATATTTTTCATAGTTCCACAATTTGGCCATCCTTTTTTTTATTTGATCGCGGTAAGGAATACGATCGAGATACCCTTGGGTTACTTTGTTTTGAGATACCACCCAGTCTTCAGTTTTGGATGATCTGTCATCCTCAAGCCACCTATAGGGGTCAGCTACTGCATTTCCAAAATAAGTATCAATGGCAGTCCCTTTCTTCGTTTCAGGATAAGTCAAAGCATTAGTTGATTTTTGAGCTTATGCATTATGCACCAAACATGCGAGCAAAAAGCTGATCTAAGATGAATTTTTATTTCATTTAATCGGTAAACAAGGGCAAAATAATTCTCTAGTTCATGGCGTTGACCACACCTATTTTACCAGGTAATAATTGTTTAAGGGTTGCTTCAATACCATTCTTTAAGGTTATGGTTGAAGAAGGGCAGCCGTTACAGGCACCTTGAAGCAATACATTTACTTCTTTTGTTTCAGCGACATAGGAAAGAAACTGAATATTGCCACCGTCTCCAGCCACTGCGGGCTTTATATACTCCTCTAAAACCGCAATAATCTCCTTTGAAATATCATCGTCTGTTACTATAAACTTTTGACTATCCTCCTGGGATTTTTTCACCACCGGGGCATAGCCTTCAGCTACAATCCTTCTATCGCTTTGCAGGTACTCTTTTAAAAAATCCCTTAAGGTATTGTTGACTTCAAACCATTCTAGCTCATTCGATTTTTGTATAGAAACATAATTGTCAGAAATAAACACTTCTTTTACAAAAGGAAATTCAAAAAGTTCATAGGCAAGAGGTACTTCACTCGATTCAGACTGTTTGCTAAGTTCAATATTCTGATTGCTTAACAGTTTGTTCGTAACGAACTTTTGAACATTTGGATTCGGGGTGCTTTCAGCATACACTTCTACAATTTGCGCTTTTTGATCTTCGGAAAACACAGATTCATTTTGTAGCAGATAAGCCTCGAGAATTTCTTGCAGTTCCTTTTCTACTTCCTTCCATTCAAGAATATCGAATTTTTCAAGGGCAATAAAGTTCGCGGTGATAAAAACTTTTTTGACAAAGGGTAAATGGAACAACTGTTGCACCAAGGCGGAGTTCTTTGCATCGTCAATTGAATTGTATTCAAAACTGCTTTCGGTAAGTATTTTACCGGCAACAAATTTAATGATCGCCGGATTTGAGGTATATTCTATTTTTATTTTTGACATAAGTATATGGATTGGATGGCAAATTTACGAAAGTATTTTTTCTTACTTTTGAGTCTTATGTTAAATCCTTCAAAAAAAGAATATGATTATAAGAGAGATCAATGGTAAGGCACCTATTTTTGGAAAAGATTGCTTTTTTGCTGAAAATTCGGTCATTGTTGGAGATGTGAACATGGGTGATCAATGCAGTGTTTGGTA